>JAKDLQ010000078.1 GCA_030452775.1 Micrococcales bacterium
CCGAACTCCCCCAGGGCAGGAATGCAGCAAGGGTAGGAGAGCTCTTCCAGGTACGCGGGGTGTCCCTTGCCCGGTGTAAGTCCCGGTGTGAGTCCCGGAGTGAGTCCCGGAGTGAGTAAGGAGGGCCTCATGCCCGTCGCCACCCGCGACGTGCCGGAGCCGATCCTGCGCACGGCCAGGGCCGCCGTGTTCACGGCGTTCGCGATCAACGGCGCCGCGTTCGCGGCCTTCGCCTCCCGGGTGCCGGACGTGAAGCACGCCCTCGACCTGTCCGCGGGTGAGCTTGGGTTGACGCTGCTCGCGGCATCCCTGGGCTCGGTCCTTAGCCTGCCCCTGTCGGGTGCGGTCGTGCACCGCATCGGAGCGGCCCGGGCGCTGTTCGGTGCCGCGTTCATCCAGGGCATCGGCCTGGTCGCGGTCGGGCTCGGGGTCGACACCTTCGCCGCGAGGCCGGTCGTCATGGCCGGGCTCTTCTGCGTCGGGGTCGGCATCGCCACCTTCGACGTCGGGATGAACCTCGAAGGGGCCTCCGTCGAGCGCCACCTGGGTCGCTCGATCATGCCGCACTTCCATGCGGCCTTCAGCGGAGGCACCGTGCTGAGCGCCCTCATCGGCGCGGGTCTGTCGTATCTCCACGTGCCCGTTGCCGCGCATCTCGCCGGGGCGAGCGCCCTCCTGCTCATCGTGACCCCGTGGTTCTTCACGGCGTTCCTGCCGCGGAGTGTCGAGGTCGACGAGTCCGGCGCCGCCATCGCTGCGCGCACCGGTAGCGTCGCGGCTTGGCTCGAGCCGCGCACCGTGCTCATCGGCGTGGTTGTACTCGCCGCGGCGCTCACCGAGGGGACCGCGAACGACTGGGTCGCCGTCGCGCTCTCGGACGGCTACCGGCTCGAGCGCTGGGTGGGCGTGCTCGGCTTCGCCGTCTTCCTCTCGTTCATGCCGGCCGGCCGACGCGGCGGCACCCGTCTGCTCGCCCGGTACGGCCGGGTGCCGGTGCTGCGGGTCCTGTTCGTCGCGGCCGCCGCCGGTTGTGGGCTCGTCGTGTTCGGTGGACCGGTGCTCGCCTTCGTCGGGGTGGCGGTCTGGGGCGTGGGAGCGAGCCTCGGCTTCCCCGTGGGCATGAGCGCGGCTGCAGACGATCCGCGCCGCGCCGCGGCCCGGATGAGCGTCGTGTCGACTATCGGCTACACGGCATTCCTCGCCGGGCCGCCCTTCCTCGGCTTCCTCGGCGACCGCGTCGGGATCCTGCACTCGCTGCTGCTCGTCGGTGCGGTCGCCGTCCTGGCCCTGCTCGCCATCCCCGCCGTCCGCGAACGCTCCGCGCACTGAGCAGGCCCTGCTTCCGCGGCCGGGAAGGGCGCTCGAGGAATGGACCGATCCGAATGGACCCATCCGATCGGGCGCCGGTCGCGAACCCCGTCGTGGAGATGGTCACCCGACCCCGTCTGATCCACCACGAGATCCTGGACGGTCGTCTCCTCGTCAAGGAGGAAGCACTATGCACATCTCAACTTCTCGAATCGCCGGGGTGGGCCTCGCCGCGGCAGCCACTATGGCCATCAGCGTCGGCCCGGCCTTCGCGGCAGACGGCGCCGTCAGCACCAACCTCAAGGCAGTGCCGGGCAGCGGCGTCCACGGCAGCGGCACCGCGATGGTCGAGGTTACCGGCACGACGATCACCGTGACGATGGCCGCCACCGGACTGCTGCCCGACCAACCGCACGCGGCCCACATTCACTTCGGAGCCGGAGCTCGCCACGAGTGCCCGACCCTTTCCGATGACACCAACGACGACGGCCACCTCACCACGACGGAGGGTGGGGCGGCCTACGGATCGGTGAAGGTCTCGCTGACCATGTCCGGTGACACGAGCGCCAAGAGCGCGCTTGCGATCGACCGGTTCGACACCGCACCCGGTGGCAAGCTCAGCTACGAGCGTGGCAGCATCAACGTCGCGCCGGACGTGGCCTCGGCCATCGCTTCCGGCGAGTCCGCCGTCGTCGTCCACGGCGTCGACTACAACAAGAACGGCAAGTACGACGGCGCCACCAAGTCGGACCTCGACCCCAAGCTCCCGACCGAGGCCACCGACCCGGCCCTGTGCGGTGTCCTGGGGCTCGCGCCGACAGGTGGCATGCACACCGGCGGCGGGCTCGCATCCGGGGATGCTTCCGGTGGCATCGACGAGGGGCTGTTGGTCGTCGGAGGGGGCGCTCTCCTCGCGGCGGCCGGGACGGGCGTCGTCGTCGCGCGCCGCGTGCGCGCCCGGGCCTGATGGCCCCCGATTCGGCCGGCTCGAATGGCCGCCGCGGCATCGTCGGTGCCGCGGCGGTCATGGCGTCCCTGCTCATGGCGGGGGTGGCCGTCCTCGGCCTCGGCCTCGGGCGCGAGCCGATCCCATCGCCGGCCCCGAACGCGGCTCCATCGCCGACCCGGAGCGCTCAGGCGGCGCCGACCTCCGCGGCTCTGGGGGACTTCCTCGACGCCTCCCGACCGACCCGCCTCGAGATCCCAGCGATCGGCCTCGCCTCGAGCGACTTCGTGAGCCTTCGCGTCCAAGCCGATGGCGTGATCACGGTGCCGGGCGCGGCCGATGAGGTCGGTCTCTACGACGGCGGCCCGACGCCAGGACAGCTCGGTCCCTCGGTGCTGGCGGCCCACGTCGACACCCCATCGGGGCGCAAAGGGATCTTCTGGGACCTGGGCGCCGTCAAGCCCGGTCAGCAGGTGATCGTGTCACGCGCCGACGGCCGCCGCGTCAGGTTCGCGGTTGACCGGGTCCAGGCCTTCAAGAAGAGCGAGTTCCCCACGGATCTCGTCTACCACGGCGACTTCGCGCGAGCCGAGATCCGTCTCGTGACGTGCGGCGGACCGACGGACAACCGGAACGAGTACCGCGACAACGTCGTCGTCTTCGGCCATCTCACCAAAGTCTCCTGACCGTCGCGTTCGCCCGTACAGCCTGGTGCTCAGATGCGGTGCGCATCCGTCAGGCTCTGGACCCGCACGAAGCCGAAGCCGACGACCGCGACGGCGAGCGCGATGGCCCACATCGTCCCGGTGTCGGTGCTGCGCACCAGCCAGAGACCGAGGCTGCCGACGGCGATGACGACGAGTCCGGGCGACAGGTACCAGAGGATGAGCAGGACCGGCCCCGAGCCCGACCGGAGGATCGCGCCCGGAGGCGTGCCGCGAAAGGCCGCAAGCAGATGCCCGCCGGTGAGCACCGCGAGCAGGAGCGGGACCTGGATGGCCACAGTGGCAGGCACCGGCTCGACACGAGACGCGATGGCGACTCCGGCGAGGAGAGCGAGCAGCATGAGTGCCGTCGGGGCCACGAGGTGTGCACTCGCCTCGGCGCGCGGGCTTATCCCGAGCAGCGACGGGGTGCCGGCGTTGTCGGCCTGCAGCCGCAAGCCCTCGGCCCACGCGCCGTAGCCGAGGTAGGCCGGTACCAGGCCGACCGTGATGGCCAGCATCGGGGCGGCCGGGTTGACCACCGCCCAGACCAGGACGGTCGCGGCGATGACGGTGAAGGCGAGCCCGGACCAGAGCGTGCTCGGCAACCGGCGCATCCCCAGAAGGTCGCGTCGCACGATCACCCGGAACGGCCCGGATGCCCGCAGTCGGGCGCGGCGTGCATGCCGGACCGGCCGGGCCAGTTGCAGCCGTGCGGTGCGCAGGTTGCCGGCGAGGACCGAGCCGCCGATCGTCGAGGTGTTCGCGGAGTGGGTGCGCAGCGACTCGGCATGCAGCGCCCGCAGCGCGTCGCGGGGCCGGTAGAGCAGCCGCGGTCCGCGATCGGGTCCCGGCCAGGACCGGACCTGACCCCACAGCCACAGCGCACCGGACGCGCGCCCGACCGCGGCTCCGATGACGATTGCCAGCCCAGCGGCATACCACGGCATGAGGCCGGCGAACGCGACGCCAGCCCCCAAGGTGGCGCCCGTGAGCGCTCCGGCAAACATGGTCGACCCGACCGAGAGGCGCCACCATCGGCGCACGGTGAGGGCCCGGTCCATCGGCGTACCGACGACATGGTCGATCCACGGTAGGGGCGGCACGACAGGGCCGCGGAAGTTGCCCGCCGAGTAGAGCGACCAGAACACCGCGACGATGCTCAGCCCGAGGATGCCGACCGCGAGGGGCGAGGACAGCTGGGCTCGCAGCCACGCCGGGTCGGTCGTCTGGACGGCGGCCTGCACGACCGGGAAGCCGTAGGCCCCGGCCCCGAGGGTCGCGACGTAGGCGGCGTACCACGCCTGGCGCCGGCCCTTGCGACCCGCATCGCCGCCGATGACCCAGTCGGCCTGCCCGATGAGGTCCTCGTCGTCGATCTCGAGGACGGCCGGCGCGTCCGAGGCCGGCTGATGCTCGGGGGTCGGCATGTCCGCGCCCCGCACCTCAGCGCGCCGGGACGACGTCGACGACGGAGGTCGCCAACGACTTCGTCATGGCCGGGTCGTGGCAGGCCATCACGACGGTGGCGCCGGCCCGGGCACGCTCGCGGATCAGCTCGGTGACGACCTCACGCTTGCCGGTGTCGAGGCGCTGCTCGGGCTCGTCGAGCAGGACCACCGTCGCGGGGCGGGAGAAGGTGAGGGCCAGTCGGAACAGCTGCTGCTGCCCCGAGCTCAGCTCATGGGGGAAGCGGTCGTGCAGGTGTTCGATGCCGAGCTGTCCCATCAGCTCGAGACCGCGGGCATCGGAGGTGTCGGGGTCGCGTCCCCACGTCGAGTCGATGAGGACGAGATGGTCGATGAGCGTGAGGTCCCGGTAGGTCGTCGGCGTGCCGATGAGGGCGCCGACGGCGGCGCGGATGCTCGGGAGGCGCTCGTCGGCCCGCACCCCGCCGATCGTCGCGGTGCCCACCGTGGGTTCGAGCAGGCCGCCGATGATCCGCAGCAGCGTCGTCTTGCCGGAGCCGTTCGGGCCGCGCAACACGACGCACCGGCCGGGCTTGGCGCGGACATTGGTGGGGAGCAGCAGGGTGGTCGTGTCGATCGTCTTGCCGACCCCCTCGGCGTGGACGTCACCCTTCAGCACCGCCACCGTGCTCATGTGTCCCTCTCATCTCGCGCGCTCACGCAGGCCAATGTATGCCGCCGCGCTGGTCTGCCGCTTCGCCGGCTCCTGTCGTGGGGGTTCGGGTGCGGACCGGGTGGCGATCGGGTGGCGGTCGGGTCAGCCGCCCCTGCCGACGGGCGGACCGATGATGAGGGCGAGGCTGGTGAGCCCGGCGACGGCGATGAGCCCGAGTGCCACCGCGGGGCCCGGCCTCGCGATCATCCAGGCGACGATGCGCTCGGCTGTCGTCGTGGGCGCATCGCCGCCGTGGCCGAGGCGCCAGCCGCCTTCGAGCCGGCCCGCGTGCTCCATGCGCCGCTCGTACCAGACGGTGAGGAAGGGTGGCACTGCGCTCGCCAGTCCGAGCAGTCCCTCACGGGTGCTCCACTGCTGGTTGACCCAGATGAAGACCGTGATGAGGCAGAAGCCGATGAAGACGACCCCATGGATGAGGCCGAACACCCGCACCCCCAGATCGGTGGTCTCGGTGACGTACTTGAGGAACATTCCCGAGAGCAGCAGGGCCCAGGTGATGACCTCGGCCATGGCGATGCGGCGGTACAGGGTGCGCGGAGACATGCCGACAGTGTCCGCAACCTGCCGGGAAATAGCCAACTCGACGCCTATTGACCGGATCTCACCTGATAGTGATTGGCGCCGCTGCCCCGCCATCGGCTGCGGGCCAATCGGCTCCGAGTGAGGCAGAGTACGGTCGGAGGCATGGCCGACTACGAGCACCTCACCGCCCTTCGGGACGGCGACACCATCACGATCACCATGAACCGGCCGCGGCGACGCAACTCACTCTCCGAAGGCCACCTCGCCGAGTTGCTGGCCGCCTTCCGGGAGGCCGGCGCCACCGACGCCACGGGCATCGTCCTCGCGGCGAACGGGCCGGTCTTCTCCGCCGGGCACGACTTCGGGGACGTCGCGTCCCGGGATCTCACCGGAGTGCGGGATCTGCTGCGGCTGTGCACCGACCTCATGCAGACGATCGAGGCGGTCCCTCAGGTGGTCATCGCCCGGGTTCACGGGCTCGCCACCGCCGCCGGGTGCCAGCTCGTCGCCTCCTGCGATCTCGCCGTGGCGGCCGAGTCGGCGGGCTTCGCCCTGCCGGGGGGCAAGGGCGGCTGGTTCTGCCACACCCCCGCGGTCCCGGTCGCGCGCTCGATCGGCCGGAAGCGGCTCATGGAGCTGGCCCTGACCGGTGACCCGATCGATGCTTCGACGGCCCTCGAGTGGGGCCTGGTCAACCGGGTCGTGCCCGGCGAGGACCTCGACGCGGCGGTCGCCGATCTGCTGGGCCGGGCGACACGTGGGTCCCGGGCGAGCAAGGCACTCGGCAAGCAGACGATTCACGCCCAGTTCGGCCGCCCCGAGACCGACGCCTACGTCATCGCTGTCGAGGTCATGGCCGCCGCGTCCCAGCTGGCCGGGGCCAAGGAGGGCATGGCGGCGTTCCTCGAGAAGCGCCACCCGAAATGGCCGGACTGACCGGGCAGACCTCGGCGCGTCCGATCGTCGGTTGCGACGGTTAGGGTTCTGAGCATGGCCACAGCCCTGTATCGCCGCTACCGGCCCGAGAGCTTCGCCGACGTCATCGGCCAGGGACACGTGACCGAGCCGCTCATGCGGGCGCTGCAGACTGGCCGGGTCACCCATGCCTATCTGTTCAGCGGTCCGCGTGGGTGTGGCAAGACGACGAGCGCACGAATCCTCGCCCGATGCCTCAACTGTGAGCAGGGGCCGACGCCGACCCCGTGCGGCACCTGCGACTCGTGCGTGGCGCTCTCCCGGGACGGAGCCGGGTCGATCGATGTCATCGAGATCGATGCGGCGAGCCACGGTGGTGTCGATGATGCGCGCGACCTGAGGGAGCGGGCGAGCTACGGGCCGGCGCAGAGCCGCTACAAGGTCTACATCATCGACGAGGCGCACATGGTGACGCCCCAGGGCTTCAACGCGCTGCTCAAGATCGTCGAGGAGCCGCCGGAGCACGTGAAGTTCATCTTCGCCACGACCGAGCCGGAGAAGGTCATCGGGACGATCCGCTCCCGCACCCACCACTACCCGTTCCGGCTCGTGCCACCGGCCAGGCTCGCCGACTACATGGCGCGGCTCTGCGACCAGGAGGGGATCGCCGTCGCGCCCGGGGTCCTGAGCTTCGTCACCCGTGCCGGCGGCGGATCGGTACGCGACTCGCTCTCGGTGCTCGACCAGCTCATCGCGGGATCGGGCGATGCGGGGCTCACCTACGCCAGCGCGGTCGCCCTCCTGGGATTCACGGACGACGAGCTGCTCGACGCGACGATCGACGCGTTGGCGGCCGGTGACGGTGCGGCCACCTTCCGGCAGATCGACAAGGTCATCGAGTCCGGCCACGACCCCAGGAGATTCATCGAGGACCTGCTCGAGCGGCTGCGCGACCTCATCATTGTCGCGGCCGTGCCGGAAGGGGTCGGGCAGGTGCTGCGCGGTGTCCCCGAGGGCCAGCTCGAGCGGATGCGGGTGCAGCAGGCGATCTTCGGGCCGGGGTCGCTGTCGCGAGCTGCCGACATCGTCAACACCGGCCTCACCGAGATGACCGGCGCCACCTCGCCCCGGCTGCAGCTCGAGTTGATCTGTGCGCGGGTGCTGTTGCCCGCCGCCTCGGGGGAGCAGGGGTATGCCGCTCGACTCGACCGGCTGGAGCGTCGCCTCGAGGTCGGCGGGGTCCCGACGGGGCTGCCCGCGCCCACCCTGGCGGGCCCTGCCGTTCCGGCGCCACCCGCAGCACCGACTGCACCGACTGCACCGACTGAACCGACTGCACTGAATGCACCGTCGGCAACAGCACCGACACCAGCCCCTGTGGACCTGCCACCAACCGTCAGTGGCCTGGCGGGCAGCGCGGATCCGGTGAGTTCGGGCGGGATGGATACCGACGCGATTCGGCGGGCCTGGCCGGATGTGCTCGGCCGGATCTTCGGGATGCGCCGGCTCACCTGGACGTTCGTCTCGCAGAACGCCCAGGTCATGGCCTTCGACGGCTCGACCCTGACCCTCGGGATCGCGACCGAGGGGCTGACAACCACCTTCCGGGCCGGCAACCACGCCGAGGTGGTGCGGCAGGCGCTCATCGACGAGCTCGGTGTCGACGCCGTCGTCGACGGCGTCCACCTCCCCGACCGGGGCTCCACGCAGGCAGCGGTCTCCCCGCCACCCCGCTTGGTCCCTGCGGGTCAGCCCGACGCGCCGCCGGCGTCAGCCCCGGGCGCACCCGTAGCCGAGGCCGATGAGTCCCGCGCGCCGATCACAGGCGATTCGGCGGTCAGCGATGACGACGAGGATATCGAACTGTCCGGCGACGTCGGACGGGGCGTCATCGAGTCGATCCTCGGCGGCCGCGTCATCACCGAGCTCCCCGACTAGCCAACGACTAGCCAACGACTGGTCCCGAGTAGTCCGCTCGGTCACCGGACGTGGACACTCCGGCGCTCGCAGGGCGACGGTCCTAGAGTTGGGACATGTTCTACAGCCTCAGTCGCGGAGTCCTCGTCCCGCTGAGTCGAATCCTCTATCGCCCGACGATCGAGGGCAAGGACAACGTGCCACGTACCGGCGGTGTCATCCTCGCCAGCAACCATCGCTCGTTCATCGACTCCTTCGCCATCCCGCTCGTAGCGCCACGCCAGGTGCGCTTCCTCGCCAAGGCGGAGTACTGGCAGGGCCGCGGCCCCAAGGGCTCCCTCCAGCGAGCCTTCTTCACCTCGGTCGGGATGGTGCCTGTCAACCGAAACTCGCCGCAGGCCGCCCAGGAGAGCCTCGATGCGGGACTCGAAGTGCTCCGGGCCGGAGAGGCGTTCGGGATCTACCCGGAGGGGACCCGATCGCGGGACGGGAGGCTCTATCGCGGCCGCACCGGCGTGGCCTGGCTCGCGCTCCACGCCAACGTGCCGGTGGTGCCGGTCGGACTCATCGGCACGCAGGACATCCAGCCGGTCGGCGCAACCTTGCCCAAGCTGGCCAAGGTGACGGTCCGATTCGGAGCGCCTATCGAAGTCGAGCCCTACCGGGGGCTCCCGGCGGGCAAGGCGCGCCGGGAGCTGACCGATGCCGTCATGGACGCCATCGCCCTGTTGTCGGGGCAGGTTCGCGCCGGTGAGTACAACGCGGCCCCGAGCAGCGGCGACCCCGGCACCTGATCCGGCTCCCCTCGCGGCGCGCCTGGCCGAGCGAGGTGACCGGGGTGCTCGATCACGAGGCGTAGGCTGGCGGAGTGTACGAAGGCGCGGTCCAGGACCTGATCGATGAGCTCGGCCGACTCCCCGGGATCGGCCCCAAGGGTGCCCAGCGGATCGCCTTCCACCTGCTCCAGGCCGACTCCGAGGATGTGACCCGCCTCGTCGCCGCGCTCACGGAGGTCAAGGCACGGGTCCGCTTCTGTGACGAGTGCGGCAACGTCGCCGAGGCGCAGAAGTGCCGGATCTGCGCCGATCCCCGCCGGGACCGGACAGCGATCTGCGTCGT
>JAKDLQ010000079.1 GCA_030452775.1 Micrococcales bacterium
AACATCCTCACTGGCCCTGACGCCCTCATCCTCAGCCGACGTGGCCGGTAACACTCAAGCGCGGCGAGACGCTCTTCACCCACGAGCCCGGTCCCGACCCGCACGTCAAGATGCAGCCGATTCTTGACGACCTTGCCTTCAGGAACGCGCTGGAAGAACAGTCGTGGGCCCACCCCTGAGGGGTCAATGCAGGCAAAGGCTGAACCCTGTCGCTCCGCTGGCAACTCGCGGTTGAAGTCCTCCCACGTCGCGAACCCCTCCGGTGGCCGCGGCACGACGTACCCCAGCACCTCGCACCAGAAGCGAGCGACCCGCTCAGGATCAGCGCAGTCGAAGGTGACTTGGATCTGCTTGATCGACGCCATCAATCCACCATAGGGCGCCTACGGCACAACCGCTGCAACCACGATGTAGCCCATTCCGCCGCGAGCGGGGCGGGCTCTGGATCCCTTTCCGGGCACGCCGATGAGCAGACGTTCGCCAAGCCGGGAGCGACCGCGATGAACCGCGAGGCTGCGGCGACACCGGGCTCTCTCAATCAGGACCGGCAGGTTCGCGGCCCCATTCCCCGAGACCTCCTCGCCACGATGACCGGTGACACAACCGGGGCGGATACGGCGTGATCGACATGAGCGCGGCTTGACGACGCACCGTTCGCGATGCCCGTCGAGTGGCAATATGGCTGGCTGTGATCCAGCCCGCGGTGGAGGCTACGCGCCGATCTCCTTGGCGAGCGCCAGGAACCCCCGGTGACCTGGCAGCGCGGTCAGGCACTCGCGGACGAGTCGGCGGGCACTGTCGCGGTCGCCTCGGTGCTCGGCGAGACGCGCCTGTAGGAAGGTGCGCTCCGGTCCCGCCAGCGCAGGATGCTCGACGAGGATGTCGAGCCGGTCCTCGTAGTCACCGTCAACAAGCCGCTCCAACAACAACGCGTGCCACTCGCTCAGCGCCCGCGCACGATCCTTGCTCGTCACATCCTCCGTGCTCATCACACCCCGTGCTCGGGCGCCGCGCCCATCCTCAGCCGCCCGATCCAGGGCAAGCAGGTACTGATCGGTGAACTGGCCCCAGGCGTCGGCCGCGGGGAGCATCCTGGCAACCACCTGCACGAGCGGAGTCTCCCGCTGGCCAACCCATCCGTCGCCCCGGAGAGTCCAGCCGTAGGGCGACTCCCATCGCAGCAGCTGGCCGGCGGCGCGCTCACAGAACGCGGCGAATCCACGCTTGTCCCGGATCGTGGACCACAGCGCGTCCGCCGCGTCCGAGACGACGAACCGGGCCGCCTCCACCGAATCCTCGGAACGGAAATAGTAGTAGTCCCCCATCTCGCAGGCGAGGTCCATCATCGTTTCCACCGCCTCAGCCGAGGTTTCGACGTCCTCGGCGCGAAGGGCATCCAGCGCCTCGCTCGCATGCTCCCTGAACGTATGCCGCCATCGCGTCCGCTCCTTGGGCGAGACGCGTCGGTCCCCGCCCAGGTAGGCACCCGCCCGCGCCAGGGTCGCGAACTCCGTCACCTCCTCCAACACGACGCCCGGGTCGGGAGGAGCCTTCGACACTGCTCGTCGCACCTGCTGCACCTGTGGATCGATCACGGCCTCGATGCGTTCACGCATTGACGCCGAACCTCGCCAATACAGCGTCCACAGCGCCTTCTTCAAGCCGGCCTCGTCCATCTGCGCCAGCTTGTCGAAGAACTGCTCCCGGTTCAGCCGCTTCACCGCCACAGCCCGACGCTACCGAATGGGGCAGCCACGGACGAGACGATCCACGCCCGGACGCGAAACTCCCCGCCATCAGACGGGGCAGTTTTCGAGTTCTCAACCTAGGTGGAGCTGAGGGGACTCGAACCCCTGACCCCCTGCATGCCATGCAGGTGCGCTACCAGCTGCGCCACAGCCCCGAGCGGATTCCCGCCGGTGTCCCTCGCGGGAGGGACTGCGTGAGTGTAGCCAATCACGAGCCCGGCGCCCAAATCGGCTTCGGGCTTCAGGCGACGCTCGGCCCGAGGTTCCAGCCCGCGATCCGCCACCGCAGCGCTCTGCCGGAGTGGCTCTTGCCTACCTCGACCAGCTCGGCCCAGTGGCAGTTGTCCAGGCTTCGCAGGACCCGGTCGGCGATGCCCTGGTCGAGCCCGACCAACTCCGCCGTCGCAGCCCGGGCCGAGACGCCGTGGGCGACGACGACGGCGGTCTCGCCCTGCCCGAGCTCGCGGACGATGTCGAGCACCGCGGCGCCGGCTCTCCGAGCCACCTCGGCGCGGGTCTCGCCCGTCACCCCCTTGGGCGCGTCCTCCCCGCGCTCGAGCGCGGCAACCAGGTCGGGGTAGCCGGTGGTCACCTCGTGCGCGGTGAGCCCCTGCCACTCCCCCACGTGCACCTCCCGCAGCCGGGCATCGAGGCGCAGCTCGAGCCCGGTGAGCACCGCGACCGCGTCGGCAGTCGCGGCCGCGCGCTTGAGGTCGCTCGAGACGAGCAGCGCCGGTTCGTAGGCGGCCACGAGAGGTGCCGCGGACGTGACCTGGATCTGGCCGGCCTCGGACAGCTCCGTGTCGGCGTGGCCCTGCCAGATCCGCGCCGCGTTGTCGAGCGTCTCGGCGTGCCGCACGATGACGATCCGGCGGGGCCGAGGTGCCGCGGCGCTCACGCTCCGAAGCCTTCGTCGTATGCCGCTGAGCTAGGCTCCTGGGCTGCCGGCTCGCTCACGCCCCGGGGTCCTCGGCCGCCTCCACCTCTGCGAGGTCGGTGTCGGTGCCGTCGTCGTTCACCCGCGCCTCGGGCGCGTCGATCGCGGACAGATCGACGCCGGGGCAGTCCTTCCAGAGTCGTTCGAGGGCGTAGTACTCCCGCTCGTCCTCGTGCTGGACGTGCACGATGATGTCGCCGAAGTCGATGAGCACCCAGCGACCCTCACGCCTGCCCTCACGGCGGATGGGGCGGCTGCCCAGTTCGCGCAGCCGGTCCTCGATCTCATCGACGATGGCGCCGATCTGGCGTTCGTTGGTCGCGGAGGCGAGCACGAAGATATCGGTGAGCGGCATCTGGTCGCTGACGTCGATGGCCATCACGTCCTGGGCGATCTTGGACTCCGCCGCGAGGGCAGCGGCCTTGGCGAGGTGAAGCGCGGTGTCGGTGGCAGTCATAGAGCTCCTGGGACGGTGGTGTAGAGGGCGTACTTGTTGATGTACTGGACGACGCCGTCCGGCACGAGGTACCAGACCGGGGCGCCACCGGTCACCCGGTCCCGGCAGCCGGTGGAGCTGATCGCCATGGCCGGGACCTCCTGCAAGGTCACCCGGTCCACGGGCAGTCCCTTGTCGGACAGGACATGACCCGGGCGGGTGACGCCGATGAAGTGGGCCAGGTCCCATACTCGGTCCGATTCCTTCCAGGACAGGATCTCGGCGAGGGCGTCGGCGCCGGTGATGAAGTAGAGCTCGTCGTCGGGGCGTTCTTCGCGCAGGTCGCGCAGCGTGTCGATCGTGTAGGTCGGTCCCCCACGGTCGATATCGACCCGGCTCACCGTGAAGCGGGGGTTGCTGGCCGTCGCGATGACCGTCATGAGGTAGCGATGCTCCGCCGATGAGACTGTGCGTTCCGCCTTCTGCCACGGCTGGCCCGTCGGCACGAAGACGACCTCGTCGAGGTCGAAGCGGGCCTGGACTTCGCTCGCGGCAACCAAGTGCCCGTGATGGATCGGATCGAAGGTCCCACCCATGACGCCGAGGCGCATGCTCAGCGCTTGGCCTCGCCGGGCTCGATCTGCGGGTGCTGGCTCGCCGCGTCATGATGCGGCGCCGGCAACTTGTGGGCGGTGTTGCGGAAGGACCACGTCACCGCGAGGGCGGCGAGGAACATCGCGAAGACGATGAAGAAGTAGGCGATGACCGGCATCGGAAGCTCGAACTTGGCTTCCTCGGCAGCGAGCGCGATGCTCAGGACGCGATCTGACATGGCGTCAGCCTATCGCCTACCCAGGCCAGCGGTGCGCACCACCACCGCGCCTCATCGAACGGCCTGCCGCAGCAGGGTGGCAAGGCCGATGGGCCGGCTTCGTCGGCAGCAGTGCCGTCGCCGGCGCGGACGGCCAATGCGCAGGCTCGTCGCGGCATACCGCACCTGGTGGCGGCATACGGCACCTGTGGCCGCATACGGCACCTGTGGCGTCATGGCACACGTGACGGGTGCGCGCCCACGGACCGCCGTACCCTTGAGGTCATGGTCCCAGAGTTATCGGTCGTCATCCCGATGTTCAACGAGGAGGACGTCCTGCCCCTCCTCGTCGAACGGCTGCGGCCGCTCCTCGACGGGATGGGCGTGACCTACGAGGTCGTCGCCGTCGATGACGGCAGCACCGACCTCACCGCGGCCCTGCTGCAGCGGCATCACCGCGACTGGGAGCAGCTGCGGGTGGTGCGGTTGCGCACCAACGCGGGTCACCAGGCGGCGATGTCCGCGGGGCTGGTCAGTGCCCACGGCGACTACGTCGTCACGCTCGATTCCGACTTGCAGGACCCGCCCGAGATCATCCCCGACATGCTGGCGGCGGCGAAGAGCGGCTGCGTCGATGTCGTCTACGGGGTGCGCAGCGACCGCTCCAGCGACTCGTGGTTCAAGCGGGCCACGGCGCGCTCCTTCTACAAGCTCATCAAGGTCATGTCGGGCACGGCGGCGCACGCGGACGCCGGTGACTACCGGCTCATGTCCCGCGCCACCGTCGATGCTGTCAACAGCCTGCCCGAGCACAACCGCGTGCTGCGCTTCATCGTTCCGGCCCTCGGCTTCCCCTCCCGCACGATCGAGTACCGTCGCGAGCAGCGAGCCGCCGGCACGTCGAAATACCCACTCCTTAAGATGGTCAAGCTGTCGGTCGACTCCCTCACCGGCTTCTCGACGGCTCCGCTCAAGCTCGCGACCTGGGCAGGATTCGGTGGTGCCCTCATCGCGGTGCTGCTCGTGGGCTACACCCTGGTGGCGCGTGCCGGCGGCCACACCGTCGCCGGCTGGACCTCGACGGTCGCGATCGTGGCGGGCGTCGGGGCGATCCAGCTCGTCTGCGTCGGGATCCTCGGTGAGTACATCGGCCGGATGTACGCCCACCTGCAGGGTCGTCCGACCTACTTCATCGCCTACGACTCGCTCCATCGCAGCCGGCTCGACCAGCGGCCGCCCGACCTGCCCCTCCCAGCGAGTTCGCCTACGGCTCCAGCGAGCAACGCACCGGTCGGCCCGCCATCTGGCGCACCGGTCAGCCCCCCGCCTGGCGCCCCGGCGAAGGACGGCGCCCGTCCGCACGGCACGTCGCCCGAGCTGGAGCCGCAACCGCGCGCGTGAGCCCTGCCGCTGGGCGGGCCGGTCGTGTCTCGCTGGGGCGGTCGTGTCTCGAGGGGCCGGCTACGTGTCGGCGGGGGCGATATATCGACCCCCTCGAAGACATATCGCCCCCGCCGATACGAATCGCCCCCGCTGAAGGCCCGCGCCACCACCGAGTCAGCGGATCGGCGGATCAGCGGATATGGCCGTCGCCCTCGACGATCCACTTGGTCGTCGTCAGTTCGGGCAGCGCCATCGGCCCCCTCGCGTGCAGCTTCTGGGTAGAGATGCCGATCTCTGCCCCGAATCCGAACTCCCCACCGTCCGTGAAGCGGGTGCTGGCGTTGATCATCACCGCGGCAGCGTCGACCTCCGCCGCGAAGCGACGGGCCGCCGCCCGGTCCTCGGTCACGATTGCCTCGGTGTGACCCGAGCCGTAGCGGCGGATCCGCTCCAGCGCGTCGTCGAGGTCGTCGACGATGGCGACGCTCATCTCCAGGGCGAGCCACTCCGTGCCGAAGTCAGCGTCGGTGGCGATGTCGTATGCCGCCGTGCCCGGTGGCGCGTACACCGTGATGTCGGGTGCCACGTGAAGTCTCACGCCGGCCTCGCCCAGGTCCTGCAGCATCGCGGGCAGGAAGTCCGACGCGATGTCGCGATGCACGAGGAGGGACTCGGCGGCGTTGCAGACACTGGGCCGGTGCGTCTTGGAGTTGTGGGCGATCGCCACCGCCTTGTCGAGGTCTGCGGCCTTGTCGACGTAGACGTGACAGACCCCGACGCCGGTCTCGATGACCGGCACGGTGGACTCGCGCACGACGGTCTGGATCAGGCTGGCTCCGCCGCGTGGGATGACGAGGTCGACGCGTCCGCGGGCCGTCATCAGCGCTCGGGCCGCATCATGGCCGCCCTTCTCGAGAAGGACGATCGAGTCGACGGGAAGGCCCTGCGCCGCGAGGGATCCGCGCATGGCCTCGACGAACGCGTGGTTGCTGCTCGCCGCTGCCGACCCGCCACGCAACACGATCGCGTTGCCGGACTTGAGGGCAAGTCCGGCCGCGTCGACGGTGACGTTGGGCCGCGCCTCGTAGATCATCCCGATGACGCCCATCGGCACGCGGACCTGGCGGATCTGCAGGCCGTTGGGCAACGCATAGCCCCGGACGATCTCGCCGACCGGATCCGGCAGGCCGGCGACCTCCCGCAGGGCTTGCGCCACCGCGGCGACGCGCTCCTCGTCGAGCCGCAGCCGGTCCTGCAGTCCCTCGGGCATGCCCTGGCTGCGGCCACGATCGAGGTCCTCGGCGTTGCCGGCGAGGACCTCCGGAGTCGCGGCCTCGACGGCGTCGGCCAGGGCCAGCAACGCCGCGTCCTTCTCGGCGCGGGTCAGCAAAGCCAGGCGCCGGGAGGCGACCTGGGCCCGGTCGGCGAGATCGCTGACATAGGTGACGACGACGGGATCGACTGTTTCGGCCATACCCCCAGGCTAGGCCGCGAACCGGCCGGGGAACGCCCCGGCCTCTCCTGACGTTGAGCTGTCGCCACGTCCGGGTGTGGCGCCCAACTAAGGACGCCGCGTAAACGTCCCGGCCTCCCCTGACGTTGAACTGTCGTGACGTTGAACTGTCGCCACAGCCCCACCCGCCGAGCCCCGACCACCGACTCACCACCGAGACCACGCATCGACACCACGCATCGACACCACCCACCGAGACGAGGAGCGCCATGGCCCTGTCCCAAGCAACCGCGCCTGCCCAGGCGATGACGACGGAGCAGATCGACGCGGAACTCGATCGCCAGCTCGAGCGGCTCGACGATGCGGGCCACCTCGAGAGGATGGGTTGGACGCGGACGAAGACGGCGGCATACGCCGATGTGCTGCGTGACCCCGTCCGGCAGGCCGCGGCGCTCCTGCCCGCGCCGACGCGTGCGCGGGTGCCGTTCGTCCTTGTCATCCCGGCGCTCGAGCCGTCGTACTCGATCACGACCCAGCGCCTCGGGTCCCGCCCCGGCGTCCTGTCCGCCGACCTGAGCGACGTCGACGAGTTCCGTCCGGTCGAGGGCATCGACATCCCGCCCACCCTCTACGCCGTCATCGACGTCCGGCGTGGCGACGAGCACCGCGGGCGGACCCCGGATGAGGCGATGGCCGACTTCGCCGCAGAGGCGCGATCACCGCTGACGATCGGCGAGGGCCTGGCGCTGCTCACCGCGCATCCGGGCTCGCTCGAGAAGAACCACTGCCTCCAGACGCCCGGCTCGCGCATCGGGGATCGCCGCGTGCCCGGCCTGTGGATCAGCGCGAGGGCGCCGAAGCTCGGCTTCTGCTGGGCTGGCAACCGCCACACCTGGCTCGGGATCGCCTCCTGCGCCGCTCGGGTGGGACCTGCCTGACCTCAAGCCGAGGAGGCCCCGATCGAGCGGATCACGAGGTGGGCACTGGCGACGAGGCCGAATGCCGCTCACTACAGTTGGCGCGTGTCCCCGCGGTCCGTCATCAGCCAGGCCAGACGCCTGGTCGTCAAGGTCGGCTCCAGCTCGCTGACCGGGCCGGACGGCGGCCTCGACCGTGACCGGCTCATCGCGCTGTCGAACACGTTGGCGCTGCACCACCAGCGCGGGATGCAGATCGTCCTCGTCAGCTCGGGTGCCATCGCCGCCGGCCTGCACCCGCTCGGGCTCAGCTCACGCCCCGGCGATCTGGCGACCCAACAGGCCGCCGCGAGCGTCGGGCAGGGCGCGCTGCTGGCGGCGTACACCCACGCCTTCGCCGCCCACAAGATCACGGTGGGCCAGGTTCTGCTGACCCTCGATGACGTCACTCGCCGCTCCCACTACGCCAACGCGCGGCGCACCCTCGAGCGGCTCATCGATCTCGGGGTGCTGCCCATCGTCAACGAGAACGACGCGGTCGCGACCCGCGAGATCGGCTTCGGCGACAACGACCGGCTGGCGGCACTCGTCGCGCACCTCATCGACGCGGATGCGCTCGTGCTCCTCACCGACGTCGACGCCTTGTATGACGCGCCACCGAGCCGGCCGGGGGCCAAGCGCATTCCCCTCGTGTCCGGGCCTGAGGACCTGGCCCGCGTCGAGATCCGCAGGAGCCGTTCGAAGGTCGGCACCGGCGGCATGACGACCAAGGTCGAGGCCGCGGGCATCGCGACTGCGGAGGGAGTCGTCACCGCGGTGACGGCCGCCGACCGCGTCATCGAGATCCTGGCAGGCGAGGATGTCGGGACGGTCTTCCTCCCGAGCGGCGTCCGCGGCCGCTCCCGCGCCCTGTGGCTGCAGCATGCGACGACCGCACGCGGTCGCCTCATCATCGACCAGGGCGCGGTGACGGCCCTGGTCAAACGCAAGAAGTCCCTCCTGCCGGCGGGGATCACGGGGGTCGAGGGCACCTTCCATGATGGCGACCCGGTCGACGTCATCGGGCCAGACGGCACACCGGTCGCCCGCGGCCTGGTCAACTACGCATCCGCCGAGTTGCCGCCGCTGCTCGGGCGCTCGACGCCCGACCTCGCCCGGGAGCTCGGACCGGCCTACGAGCGCGAGGTCATCCACCGCGACTACCTCGTCATCCTCTGAGCCGCCCGCGACGAGCGCGGGGCAGGCGTGAGAGAGCGGACCTCCATCCTCGGACCGTTGTCGGTGCTCGAACGTATGATCGGGTCATGAGCAGGACAGGAGCATTCGGGCCAGGAGCCGGGGCGGGGATCGGGCTGGCCGACACCCCGCCCAGGACGGGCGAGCCCGCACCGGGGCCCGGCGAGGCTGCCTGTGGCAACCGGGCCGCTGGCGGCGTTCCGCCCGGCTCAACGGGTGCCGCCGCGACTGCTGGAGCCTCTGCTGTTGGTGCGAGTGGTGCTGATGCTGGTGCTGATACTGGCGCTGGCGCGTCTGGTGCTGGTGGTGCTGGTCGGGCCGACGGCGAGGCGGGCGCGTGCGCTGATGGGCGTCTTGGCGGGTTCGGGGCCCCGGACCCGGGCGCGGGCACCGAGGCGCACCCGGTGGCCGCAGCGGTGGCCTCGATGGTCGATATGGCGCGCCTGCTGGCCACCGGGTTCCCGACCTGGTCGCTGCCTGAGACAGCGATCGGGCAGGTCATCGGCCAGGCCCAGCTGCTGGCAGAGGCGGCCCACACCCTCAGTGCGGTGCTGACCGGCGAGGCGCACCAGCGCGGCCTCGGCGCCAGCGAGGGCCTCTCGCGCCCGGACTGGCTCAAGACCGCGGCCCCGGGCCTGGACGGGC
>JAKDLQ010000080.1 GCA_030452775.1 Micrococcales bacterium
GACCTCGCAGCGACGCCAGATCGAGGGGGGGATCGCTCGTTTTAGGGTTAGATGCATGTCGGCAGTGTCTCTGATCGCGTGTGTCGGCGACGCAGCGCAGATCTGGAATGTCATCGATCAAGAGATCGAGCATGCTTGAGAGCTCCTACGACCATCACGGCCAGACCGCCGACGCCGGGGACTACGGCCGTGAGCAGCGCTCCTCCGGACAGGGGATGAACCCAAGTAGGAGGAGACCGGCGCCCACGAGAACCATGCCCACACCGGGACCATACTCGTGCCTCCGCGAATCACTCTTGGCGTCGCGAGCCGGCAGTCGACTCGCGGCATGTTGGGTCCACTCGTAGTCGCCGAGGTGGGTGTCGCTCTGGACCTCGCGCTCAGGAAGAGAAGCGGTTGTATCGCGTAACGATATACGATACAGTGGTCCCGTGATCTTGAGCTTCCGACACAAGGGTTTGGAGCAGCTGTATGGCGACGGTACGAAGAAGGGCGTCCAAGTCAGCCACGTCCCCAAACTGCTCCGAGTCCTTTCGGCACTGGACGTGGCACAAGGCCCCGACGACCTGGCGATCCCATCCTTTCGGACCCACCGGCTCAAAGGCGACCTGGCCGAGCACTACTCGATCTGGGTGAACGGAAACTGGCGGATCACACTCCGGTTCATCGACTCCGATGTCGAACTGGTCGACTATCAGGACTACCACTGAGCAGAAAGGAGAGACCCATGATGAAGAACCCCGTCCACCCCGGCGAGATCCTGCGTGAGGACGTGCTCGCCGAGATCGGCCTCAGCGTCAGCGAGGTCGCCTCACGGCTCGGCATCTCACGTGTGACGTTGAGTCGCGTGCTACACGGTCATGCCCGGATCAGTTCCAACCTCGCTGTCCGCCTCGAAGAGGCCGGCGTGGGAACCGCCCGCGCGTGGCTCGCCATGCAAGCGGCCTACGACCTCGCCACCGAGCGAGCCGCTGGCATCCCGAAGGTCCGGCGGCTGCAACCAGTCGCGTAGAGGCCAGCAACTCCACATCATCGACAGCGCCGCCATGCTCGACTCGCGGCGGAGTGACGCCCCTGTCGACCAGCGAGCCGCGGCCTCACGGCGACGGCGCCGCCCATGCGTCGCGTCTCGTCACCTACGAGCACCGACCGCCTAATGTTTCACGAGCCCTTCGGTACTGTGAGGCGGTGAGGACCCCGAAGCGCAGGCGGCAACTGCCCCGCAGACCTGCCCTTGACGTCCGTTCGGAGCATCTGGAGCGATGCGCGCTGATCGTTACGTATGTTGGCTCGCCAGAGCACAAGTCGATGCCGTCGTTCGCCGGTCCGCCGAAGTTACGTTCCGACGCGAGTCGTTGCCCCACCGACCTCAAGGATGCTGCCGAGATCACCGGCTGGCCAGCGACCGCGATCCGTGCTGGTCTGGTCAGTGGCGACCCAGGAGAAGACGGGTTCCCCAAGTACGTGTGGGCCTTCAAGCGGAACACATGGTTCGAAGGGCGCCTCGTCAATGAGGTTCAGGGAACCTACAAGGGCTATCCGTTGGCAGACGACGAGGTCAGCCCAGGCCTTCGCGTTCGCGAGGACGACCTGCGCGAAACCGAGGATGTGTCGCTATGACCCTGCGCTTCAGGTGGGAGTGGGAGCCAGCACCGGACGTGCGTCTCTCGGAACTGGCTGCTACGTGGTGCCGATTGAGCATCGACCTCGGGGACACGCCCGTGACGTTGGTAGAGCGACGAGACGGGTCGGGCGGGCCACGCCATGGCCTTGATGTCCCGGTTTACCCACTGGCAGAGTTTCTCGCGATCAACTGGTGGCGGCTCAGCACGACCTCGCATCCTCCTACAGACCGCGGGGTCCGGTTCATCGAGGCAGGTGCAGGATTCGCCTGGCCGGACTTGACCCTGCGCAGCGATCGCGGGCTCATGTGGGCAACCCTGCGGCAACGTGACAAGACGCCGGAGCACGTCCGCTTTCTCACCCAGGCCGAGACCGTCCTTGAGGCCGACGCCGTGCTCAGAGCTGCTGCCGACCTGATCGACGGCACAGTGCGTCGGCTCGAAGATAGAGGCGTGATGGGAACCCTGCTGCAGGAGGAGTGGGCATCGATCCAGCAGGCGGATCAAGAGGAGCGCGACTACTGCCTAGTGGCCGCGGCCTGGGGACAGGATCCCTATGACACGGCATCTGACGTGGAACGGCTGTTGCTTGACGCGGGTACTGAGATCGGCGATGCCACGCTCCTCGCCGACCTTTCGCGAGCAGTTCCGCGCGAGAGAATCTCCGACTCCACCGCTTGGCTCCTCGAAGCCTCCCGCTCCCTTGATCCACACGCGATCAGCCTCCCAGCACTGGGGTCGCTCGACTGGTCTTCCATGGCAGGAGTCGCGCCCTGGAGGATCGGCTACGAACGGGCGCGCAGGCTTAGGCTCCTCCTCAATCTGAACCCCACCGAGCTTGCACCGATCGACGCGTTGACTACGGTCCGCCAGACGCACTCGCCTGCACCAATCAACGTTGACGGGCTGATCGGCTCCGAAGGAGCCTCGTCCTTGGCCGTAGTAGTCGGCGCCAGTGCTTCCGCGACAACCAAGCGCTTCGCCGCGGCCCGAGCAATAGGGCGGCACAGCCTCGCCCCGATCCAGAGGCGGTCCTTGCTCACCCGCGCGACGCAGTACACCGAGCGAACCGAGCGCGCTTTCGCCGCCGAACTTCTCGCGCCGGCTAACGGCATCGCCGAGATTCTGGCCGGAGACTTCTCCGATGATGCGCTTCAGCGTGCGGCCGAGCACTTCAGAGTCAACACGATCCTCGTTGAGCACCAAGTCGAGAACCAGATCGCGGCCTGATCCAAGCGGCGACCCCATTCGCACCGTCCACCTTCGAGGTGAAGCGACACGCTCGGATGCGCCGCCAGGAGCCGACCGGCAGGCGGGGGATAGGACATCCAAGCGTTCTCCGATGCAATGCCGCCTGGCTATTCGGCCACGGCGCTCGATTCGATGGTCTAAGACTTTCTGGGCGGAGTTGACGCAGGTGGCGCCCCGCAAGTCAGACGCCAGCGACGTAGGCGGTGAGGAAGTGGACGCCGTGTCGGTCGAGGTTGCCACGGGCGCGGTCGTAGTGCTCGGTTGTGCGCGGGTCTGCGTGCCGGGCCAGGATCTGCGCGTCTCGCAGCGGGACGCCAGCGTCGATACTGGTAATCGCTGCGTGTCGCAGAGAGTGGGGGCTGATGTGTCGCGGGATGCCAGCGGTCTTCGCGATCCGGGCGACCATCCGGTAGACGTCGCGTCGGTCGACCGGTTTGCCGGATATCGGTCGCAGCACGAGTGGCCCGCACAGTCGTTGGCCGCGGCAGGCCTCGAGTGCTCGGAGCACGGGGACTGTCACCGGCATGGTGGCGGGTTTGTTGCCCTTGCCGACCAGATGCAGCACCCGGTGTCCGCGCAGGGTGTCGGCGTAGTCCTCGATCCGTACAGCCGCCGCCTCCGAGGCGCGCAGGGCGTTGATGCCGAGCAGATAGGCGAGAGCGCCGTGGTGGACGGTGATGATTTGGGCGACTTGCAGGAAGCGGATCAGCTCGAGCCGGTCCAGTCCTTGGGTTCGGGATTCGTCGCGGTGGATCTTCGGCAGCCGCGCGTAGACGGCTGGGTCGGATGTGATGAGGCCGTCGATGTGGGCGAAGCGGAAGTAGCCGCGGACCGCGTGCATCATCGTGTTGACCGAGGAGTTCATCAGGCCACGGTCGCCGAGGTGCCGGATATAGAGCTCGACGTGGGCTCGTTCGATGCCGGTCAGGGCGTCGAGCCCGTTGCGTTCGCACCAGGCGAACCACTCTCGCAGCTGGAAGGCGTAGAGGGTGTGGGTGCGCCCGGAGTAGCGGGCCAGGTAGGAGACCGCTGCGAGCTGCGCCGTCGACATCGTCGCGGGCTGGAAGGGCAGAAAGGGTGGTCGGACCGGACATGGAGTCACCTCACGCGGCGACGGGCTGGCGGACCAGACCCCGCTCGCCGCCGACGCGGCCGGGCACCTGGGACGCATCGACGCTAAACCCGTTCCCGCGTCCGCAGGCGGCGAAAGCACCCACCTCTCGGGGGGTGTGGCTTTGCGAGCGGGTCGCGGTAGATCCGGTTTACGCCTCACGCTGGTGAGCAGGCGTTCCCTCCGACGAAGCGGCGGGAGAGGAAGTCGCGGTGGGGATCGCCGGCGGGTGGCTTGAGTGCTGGTCTCGGTCGTTACGGCAGGAGGTCAAGGTACTTCCTGCGAGCCGGCATGGCGTGGATGACCATCTCTACCGCTCTGGAAGACCAGCACCACCGTCTCCAGCAGGCGGGCTCTGGTGTCGAAACCTAGGCGCAACTCCCGGTTGGGCGGGCCGTCCTCGTCGAGTGGCTCGATCCACAACGCCCACTCTGCCGCCTGGATCGCATCTTCCGACGATACGCCGTGCCGAAGTGCGCTGGGGTGGACCTTCACGCGGCGAAATGAGCCAGCGCAGCCCGGATCGCCGCGGACCTGCTCATATCGTTCTTGGCGGCCGCCGCGTCGAGAGCATCCAGTTCCTCGACTGTCAGCCGGACCGCCACGACCTGCATCGGTTCAGCCCCACGGCCCGGACGCCCACGACCCCGACGCTTCAGTTCATCGACGTCGTATCCCGCTTCGGCCTCGTCGGCCCACTTCTGGATCTGCTCCTTGCTCACCACAGACATATCGTATAACGAAAATGAACGAGGCTCCAGAGGTGGAGTCACGTTGCTCCTGCGCCTACGACGACCTCCACCAAGATCACCCACATATCCGCGATGAGAGCGCGTCCCCTACTCAGCAGACCCGGCGAGGCCGGGGCGCCAACAGGCGGCGGAGTGGGTCACCTCAAATGGCGCTTTGTGCCGCACTCGGCGGCCGCTGGTCCTCCGTTAGTCTTGACCTGTGCTGGGCATGGAGGTCGACCGGGATCGCTTGCGCGATGTGTGCGAGCGCTACGGCGTTGCGTCTCTTGAGGTGTTCGGCTCGGTCGCTCGTGGCGAGAACCGGATCGACAGCGATGTCGACCTGCTCTATGTCTTGAAACCGGACACTCGCCTGGGCTTTCGGCTGTTCGACCTCGAGGACGAGCTGGCCGGGCTCTTCGGTCGTCCAGTCGACCTCGTCGCGCGCAAGTCGATCAACAAGTACATTCGCGAGCAGATCCTCGCCGACGCGCAGCCGCTCTATGCGGCGTGAGCTCCTGCTGCTGCGCGAGATGCGCGACGCAGCCACGGCGATCCGGGACTTGGTGGGTGATCGAAGCATCGAGCAGGTTGCCGCCGACACCATCCGGCGGTCGGCCCTCTTGTGGCACTTCACCGTCCTGGGGGAGGCTGCAAGTCAGGTTCCTTCGGAAACGAAGGACTCCTGGCCGGACATCGCGTGACGCGCTGCGACCCGGCTGCGAAACCGCATTGTGCACGGTTACTGGGACATCGACATCGAGACGCTGGTCGCCACGGCAGCTGATGACCTCCCGCAGATGATCGCTCGGCTTGAGCGAGCAATCACCGCCCTGCAGGAGGCCGAAGTCTCCGATCCACCTGTCTGACGATGCCCGCGGCTCGCAAGGCACTGTAAACGCTAGCCCTTTCTGGGCGGTGTGACGCGCTCGCCTGCTCTGGTCAGAGGATCTGGCCAACTTAATGAGACAACGAGCGTCTCGGCATCTTGTCCCGCAGCAGGTCAGCGCCGGGTCAGCGTCCTGCTCCCGCGACAGGTCGGGTCGGAACCTACAATTCTCGCCCATGACGGAATCGCGATCAGGGGTTGTCTGAGTTGTCGGTGCGACCGCGACGCCGAGCGGCGACCCGCACAGCCAGGCCGATGAGGATGCCGAAGAGGATCACCGCGACGGTGGTCAGCAGGATGGGGACGAACCGTGACTCGTCCGCCGACGCCGTCTCGGCTGAGTCCTCAAGGGGTGCGTGCACCGTCGCGGCTGGCGTCGCCGTCGATCCGTCGAGACCTACCGTGGCGTGGAAGCCGAACGTCCCCGAGATCGGGTGCCCGTCCTGTGAGGTGACGCGGTAGGTCACGGTGTAGTCGCCGGCCGGCGCCTGGGGCAGCAGCTGCTGGACCACCTGGGGTCCGTCGATGGTCGGGGCGCCGTTGGCGACGTTGCCGGAGGGTGACGTGACGATGATCTGGGTGCCGACTTCGATCGGCGTGTCGGAGAAGGTGAGGATGACTTCCTGCGGGAGCTGCGCGACCGTCGTGCCGTTCGCCGGGGTGGTCTTCTCCAGCACGTCGTGGGCCAGCGCCGCGCCGGGTGTCAGGAGCACCAGACCCCAGGCGAGCAGGAGCGTGAACACCGTGGACACAGACCTACGCATGGCTCTCAGGCTACGTCGAGGTGAGCGACGTGCCGCACGGCCCACCAGTAGTCCCCGAATCCGCCCCGCGCGATAAGCCGTGCCTCGGCGGAGCAGCGGGCGAGCGTGGCCAGGTAGCCGGGCGGGTCGGTGGTGGCGAGGGCGACGTCGGGAGTGAGCCCCCGCAGGCCGAGATCGCGCAGGACGTC
The DNA here is from genome assembly GCA_030452775.1 of Micrococcales bacterium. Classification (GTDB taxonomy): domain Bacteria; phylum Actinomycetota; class Actinomycetes; order Actinomycetales; family Dermatophilaceae; genus JAKDLQ01. The sequence continues at coordinate 6,557 of JAKDLQ010000080.1, forward strand.
GCGCTGGCGGATCAGCTCGTCGTGCTCCAGCGTGTCCATGGCTACGTGGGCGGTGAGATCGCAGCTGCCATCGGGCACCGGCGTGATCTCAGCGCCGTGGGCGTATGCCGTGAGCGTCCCGCCGTTGGGTCGCTCGCCCCCGACGTGGCCGTAGTCGACGGCGACGAGCAGGCCGTCACGCACTCGTGAGACGAGGGTGAACCAGACCTCGTCGCGGGTCAGCCCGATCTCGATCCGCCCCCCGGGCCGTATCCCGGGCCAGTGCCGCTCGGCCCATTCCCGCTCGGCGCCCCCAAGCGGCCCCCCGAGCGACTCGTGGCCGGCGGAGTCGACGAGGACCTCGCGGGGCGACCCGGATGCGTCGACCTGGGCGATGGTGCACGGGATGACGTCGAGCCACTCGTGCCCGATGACGAGCGCGCCGGAGAGCCCGGTGAGCTCGTCGGGCAGCGCGGCGCCGCCGGGGGAGCGGAGCCAGTCGATCCTCGCGTCGAGACCGTCCGGCCGCGCCACGACGTCCACCGCGAGCAGGCGAGGTGTTCGGTGGCTCTCGGCGGCCGCCGAGAGCCTCGACCCGTCCGGTGGGGGGCCGGTGAGGGCGTGGAGGAGATGAGTTGCCAGCTCGCCTTGCCCGGCGCCGACGTCGACGATGACGCGAGGCCGGTCCCGGTGGGTGCGGTGCCAGAGCCGGAGCAACCCGTCGGCGAGGACCGCACCCGTCGGCCCGTGCGCCGCGGTGGTGAAGTGGGACGACGGCCCACCGCGCGTGAGATAGAAGCCGCGCTCAGCGGCATACAGCGCCTCGTGCCAGGCTACGCGCCAAGGAAGGGGGCCCACGCTCTCGGACTGTAGCGATACCGTGCCGTGGGTGAGCTCCCCGGACGAACGCCCTGCCCGCTTCGACGTCGGTATCGTCGGGGCCGGTCGCGTCGGCTCCGTGCTCGGGGCCGCCCTGGCGCAGGCAGGACATCACATCACCGGGGTGTCGGCCGTGAGCGAGGCGAGCCTGGCGCGGGCGACCGCGCTGCTGCCCGGCGTCCCGGTCCGCTCCGTCCCCGAGGTTGTCTCCGGGGCGCATCTCGTCGTGCTTGCGGTGCCCGACGATGCCCTCGCCGACCTCGTCGCAGGGCTGGCGGCCACCGGCGCCTTCACCCCCGGGCAGCTCGTCATGCACACATCGGGGGCGCACGGCATCTCGGTGTTCGAGGGGGCGGTCGAGGCCCAGATCCTGCCGCTGGCGCTGCACCCGGCGATGACCTTCACCGGGTCCGCGCTCGATCTGGATCGGCTGCAGGACTGCTGCTTCGGGGTGACGACCGTCGACCTGGCACGGCCGCTCGCCGAGGCGCTCGTCATCGAGATGGGTGGGGACCCGGTGTGGATCCCCGAGGATGAGCGGATGACCTACCACGCGGCGCTGGCCCACGGCGCCAACCACCTCGTCACGCTCGTCGCACAGTCGATGCAGCTGCTCGCCTCGGCCGGGGTACCCGACCCCTCCAGGGTGCTCGAGCCGCTGCTCGACGCGGCGCTCGCCAACGCGCTCCGGTCCGGCGATGCGGCCCTCACCGGGCCTGTCGCGCGAGGCGATGCCGGTACCGTTGAGGGGCACGTCGCCCTGTTGCGCGTTGGCGCGCCGGACATCCTGCCGACGTATCTCGCGCTGGCCCGGGCGACGGCGCAGCGGGCGTTGCTGAGCGGTCGCCTCAAGGCGGTCGCGGCGGAGGCGCTGCTCGAGGTGCTCGCCCGGGAGGAGGGAAGGCCATGAGCGAGGGACGAGCGGAGCCTGGAGCGGAGCGTGGAGGCGCGGGAGAAGGTGTGAGCGCCGACCGGAGTGAGGACACGAGCGAGGGGCGAGCGGGGCCCGGACCGGAGGGTGGAGGCGCGGGGGAAGGTGTGAGCGCCGACCGCAGTGAGGACACGCGGCCGGTCATCGCCAGGACCCGTGAGGAGCTGCGCGCGGCACGCGCCGCGCTCGACGACGGTGACGTCGCGGTCGTCATGACGATGGGCGCCTTGCACGATGGCCACGCGACCTTGATCCGCACCGCACGCATCACGCACGCCCACGTCATCGTGACGATCTTCCTCAACCCGCTGCAGTTCGGCCCGGGGGAGGACCTCTCGCGCTATCCGCGCACGTTCGACGCCGACCTCGCGATCTGCACCGAGGCGGGGGTCGACCTCGTCTTCGCGCCGGCGCCGGACGTCATCTACCCCGATGGCGACCCGGGGGTGCGCATCTGCGCCGGCCCGCTCGGGGACGTCCTTGAGGGGCAGTCCCGGCCCGGGCACTTCGACGGGGTGCTCACCGTCGTTGCCAAGCTCCTTCACCTCACCCGCTGCACGTCGGCCTACTTCGGACAGAAGGACGCCCAGCAGCTGCTGCTCGTCCGCCGGATGTGCCGTGACCTCGACATCCCGGTCCGGGTCGTCGCCGTCCCTACGGTCCGGGAGCCCGACGGGCTGGCCCTGTCGAGCCGGAACGCGTACCTCACCGCGTCCGACCGCGAGGCGGCGCGCTGTCTGTCCGTCGCGTTGCGGGCCGGTGCGGCGGCGGCGACCGAGGGGCCTTCCGCGATCCGGCGAGCCGCCCGGGCCGTGCTCGTGCGCGAGCCGCTCGTGCTCGTCGACTACCTCGTCCTCGTCCACCCCGAGACGCTCGCCGACGTGCCCGAGTGGCACCGGGGGCAGGCACTCCTCGCCGTCGCCGGCAAGGTGGGCACGACCCGCCTCATCGACAACCTGCCCGTCCTCGTCGGTCCTGGCGGGCGGGCCCTCGAGATTTTTCCTGATGTCTGATCCCACTGCCGCGTCTCCGTTCGAGGGGCCCCGCCAGCCCCAGGCCGG
>JAKDLQ010000081.1 GCA_030452775.1 Micrococcales bacterium
TGTTGACGCCGCCGCCGTGACCGAAGTGGCTTGCGGTGCGCTGGTGGGCGGGGTGGTCGATGGGCTGGGTGTTGTTGTCGGGGCCCCGCCGGCGCACCATAGCGGGGTCCAAGAGCTCGTAGGGCACCCCTGCGCGGTCGAAGTGTGCCAGCACCTTGTGCCGGTCCTGCTCCGGTGAGTCGAACACTAGCCCGCCGGTGCGGTAGAACCGGGCCAGGCCCTCGGCGCCGGGCGCCTCGAGGTGAGCCGCCCAGTCATCCCACAGATGCTTGGCCTCCCAGGCCGCCACCACCCCGGTCCAGGTGCCGTAGTTGAACCGGACCACGGCCGAGGACGCGCTCGTAGAGCCCTGGCCGGGGCCGGCCTCTCGGTCCACCACGGTGACCGAGAGGCCATCACGAGCCAGCTCGTAGGCGACCGAGGCCCCGATCACCCCGGAGCCGATGACGATGGCATCAGACGTCGCGACGGACATGGAATCTCCCTCTCATAGAACGTGTTTGGGACGACGCAGCGATCTCAACACCTTGTGGTGATCCAACCCGCATGCTTGGCTGCCCTCCGCTCCGGGTCGCTGGATCGCTGGATCACGGGAGCGCAGGATCGCCGGTCGGTCGCATCCAAACACGTTCATACAGATACCGTGTCGACAGTGGAACAGGGCGGGTGGGCGTCAGTTGCCGGCGTCAATAGCCCGCCTTGTCGAGTGCCTCGGTCGTCAGGCGCCGACCGAGCTCGATCATCTCAGCAGCCCGATGGAAGTCGAGCACGCGCGCCGCGTTGGCCGGGATGGTGACGAGCACGTCCGGAGGGTTGGCGGCCATCCGGTAGCGGGTGATCAACGCGGACATCGTGTCGAGAGACATCGTGAGCAGCTCGATGAGGCCGATGTCGGCTGGCGCCGGCGGCGACGCAGCAATGGCGCCACGAGTAGGCTCGGGGATCCCATCGTCTCCGTCCTTGGTCCGGGCGGACCCGAAGCGGTGCGTGATCGCCTTGAGCCGCTCGGACTCACGCATCCCGGCGGTGCCCCGCCGGAGGCGCTCGGCCAGCTCCTCGAAGGCCCCCGGCTCGGATGACTCCGTGAGCGGGCTCGACGCGCTGCCGGGGACCCGATCGCCAGTGAGCGAGACGGCGACCGTCAGCTCAGCCGACGCGATGGCGAGCGGCTCGATCGGGACGGGATTCATCAGGCCGCCGTCGACGAGCAGGCGTCCGTTGAACATCACCGGAGTGATGAAGCCTGGGAGTGCTGTGGACGCCCGGATCGCCTGGTCGAGCGGGCCGCGCTGGAACCACACCTCGCGCCGGGCACGCAGGTCGGTGGCAACGGCCGTGAACGGGATCGGCAGGGCTTCGATCGTCACGCCGCCGAGGATCTCGCTGACCTTGGCGAAGACCCGCTCGGCCCGGATCGCGCCCGGTGCCGACAGGGTGAGGTCGAAGAGCCGCCAGACCTCGCGCTGGGTCAGGTGCACCGCCCATTCGGTGTAGGCCTCGAGCTTTCCTGCCGCGGCGATCCCGCCGACGAGCGCGCCCATCGACGTTCCGGCGATGCTGACGACCTCGTGTCCCCGTTCGGCCAGCACCTGCAGCACCCCGATGTGGGCATAGCCCCGGGCGCCGCCGGCGCCGAGGGAGAGCGCAACACGCCTGCCGTCATCCACGCGTTCGACTGTAGCCTCTGGATCCTCGTGCCCCTGGGCCATCCGTGGGCGAGCCGAGCGGGTGGCTGTCGGTCGCCTATCTCGGGACGACAGGGAGCCGGTCGGCGAGGAACCTCTCTGTCCGGGACCAGGCGAGTTCGGATGCCTGCGCGTGATACCACGGCATGTCGTCGTTGTCGAAGGCGTGGTTCGCGCCCTCGTAGGTGACGAAGGTCGTCTCCGGCGCCCGGGTCAGGACCGCCTCGACCTGCCGGACCGTCTCGACGGGGATGAACTCGTCGGCCAGACCGAAGTGGTGCAGGCTCGGCGCCTTCACCTGGACGTGGTCCACGAGGCCGGGCAGCGCGGAGCCGTAGTAGCTGACGAGCGCATCGATCGCCTGCCCGTCGCCCTGCTGCTCCAGTGCGGCCGCCACGGCGAAGGCGAGCCCCCCGCCGAAGCAGAAGCCGACGAGGCCGACCCCTCCGGTCACGTCCTCGCGCTCGCGCAGCGCACGGACGGTGGCGGCGCCGTCTGCGACCGCGGCGTCCCAGTCCACTTCGCTGCTGCGGGCGACGCCCTCCTGAAGCGCGTCCGCTCCCTCGATCGGCTCGGTGGCTGCTGGGCCGAGGCGCCAGTAGATCTCGGGTGCGAGGACGACGTAGCCGAGATCCGCGAGGTGACGTGCGCGGCGTTCGATGTAGGCGCTGACGCCGAAGATCTCCTGCAGCAACGCGATTCCCGGCCCGCTGCCGCCCGGTGGCAGCCAGAGGTGCGCCGGCGCCTGGCCGCCGTCGGTGGGGATGCTCACGAGCTCGTCCATGCCAGCAGTATGCCGGTGAGCCGGCACCCGCTGCCGCCGGCCCGCCTGCCTGGGAGCAGATGAAGCGTCAGCGGGGAGGGTTTGCGATGCGCTGCATCAGGGAATGAGACCATGGGGGTCGTTATCCCCGAGGAGAAGTCGTCAGGTCGGCGACGCAGGGGCAGACTGCGAGGAGGGCACATGACGGTTGCGGAGAAGCTCGAGCCGGTGGTGGCGACGGCGCTCGGGACGGATCTGCCGGTCCGGATCGACTGCTGGGACGGCAGTTCGCTCGGCCCGCCTGACGCCAAGTTCGCCCTTCGCTTCACCACCAGGCGGGCTCTGCGACGGATCATGTGGGCACCCAACGAGCTCGGCTTCGCCCGCGCCTACGTCTCGGGTGACATCGAGATCGACGGAGACCTGATGGGCGCGATGTCGACGCTCAACGAGTTCGCCGATCCCGACCGTGGCCCGGGCGTCAATATCGGCAAGGACACGACGGTCGCCATCGCCCGCGCCGCCATTGGGCTGGGCACGCTCGGCCTGCCGCCGCGCCGTCCTGCAGAGGAGGCCCGACTGGGTGGGCGGCTGCACTCGCGTCGCCGCGACGCGCGGGCGATCTCCCACCATTACGACGTCGGCAACGACTTCTACCGGATCGTCCTTGGACCCAGCCTCGTCTACTCCTGCGCGTACTTCGAGCAGGAGCCCGAGGCGGCATACGGCCTCGATGAGGCGCAGCGCGCGAAGCTCGACCACGTCGCCCGCAAGCTCGGACTGCACGAGGGCATGCGGGTCCTCGACGTGGGCTGCGGCTGGGGATCGTTCGTCATCCATGCGGCGCGCGAGTACGGGGTCCACGCCGTCGGGGTCACCCTCTCGCACGAGCAGGCGGTCCTGGCCCGCGAGCGCGTCATGGCGGAGGGCCTCGATGACCTCGTGGAGATCCGCGTCCAGGACTACCGCGACATCACGGACGGGCCCTACGACGCGATCGCCAGCATCGGGATGGCCGAACATGTCGGCTATGACAAGCTGCCGACGTATGCCGCCGACCTCTACGCCCTGCTCGCGCCGAGTGGTCGGCTGCTCAACCATGCGATCTCGCGCCGGCCCGGACCTCGGGAGACCAAGCGGGACAAGACCTCCTTCATCGACCACTACGTCTTCCCCGACGGCGAGCTCGTCCCGGTCTCGCACATGATCGATGTCCTGGAGACCGCCGGCTTCGAGGTGCGGGACGTCGAGTCGCTGCGTGAGCACTACGGCCGCACCTTGCGGGCATGGGTGAGCAACCTCGAGGGTCAGTGGGACCGGGCCGTCCGCCTGACGAGCCCGGGGCGTGTGCGGGTGTGGCGGCTCTACATGGCCGGCTCCGCGCTCGCCTTCGAGGCCAACCGAATCGGCGTCAACCAGGTACTCGCCGTCAAGACGCCGCCGCAGGGCGAGAGCAAGATGCCGCTGACCCGGGCGACGTTCGCGTAGCCGAGTTCCCGAGCCGCTAGGCCTCCCGGCCTGAATGTGGGTGGGCCTGGTGCCTGGAGGCGGCGGAGCGGGACGTCGCCGATGCGGGTGGATCTCAGGCCTGCCGGTGGCCGGGCAGCAACTCCCAGTGCAGGGCGTCGGCGTAGCTCCCGTCAGGCAGTGCGTCGACGGCATGCTCGCGACCGAAGAGCATGAACCCCGCAGACTCGAGCACCCGGTTGGACGCGGCGTTGTCGGCGGCCGCCTCGGCGACGAGTCGTCGCAGGCCGAGCCCGCCCTCCGCGGCCGGTCGCAGGGCGAAGTCGACGGCGAGGCGGGCGGCCTCACGCATGACGCCTCGCCCACGGGCGCTCGGGTTGAGCTGGTAGCCGAGCTCGGCCGTGTCGCCGGTCATCGGCACACCTCTGGTTAATACGGTGACGGTCCCCAACGCGCGGTCCGTCGCCGAGTCGGCGACGCACCACTCGATCGACTGCCCTTCGGCCATGAAGGTGCGCCGGCGCAGCAGCCAGGCATCGAAACTCTCGCGGCGCAGGACCGACCACCCAGGCATCCAATGGTCCGGGTCGCCTCGCTCCTCGATCGCGTCGCGGTCCTCCTCGCGGAAGGGTCGTAGCCGAACGCCGTTCCCCTGCAAGTGAGCCGGTTCGAACCATGGGGCCCCCGGGACCATCTCGACCCCGGTCGCCAGGCTCGCATGCCAGGCGTCCAAGGCGGGTCCGCCTCGGTTCGCCGGGTTGACGAGAGTCTCGGGCAGCGTCCCGTGGGCGGTGAAGCCGGTCGCCCAGGCCACCCGCCGCGAGCTCCAGTTGCCGACGATGGCCCGCCAGTGGATTCGTCGCACCGGGGTGCCCCACAGTCCGTGGTCGAAGGCATGCCCGGCTGCCAGGCGCACGGCCCGCGTCATGAGGCCGCGCCCCCTCGCCGCCGGGTGCAGCCCGTACCCGACGAAAGCGGTGCTCGCCGACTCTCCGAGCCGCAGGTCGATCGTGCCGACGAACCGCGGGCGCCCGCCGCCTACGGCCTCGATGGCCCAGTAGCGGTTCCCCGCGTCCGTGCTGGCCCACTCGTCCCGGGTGTGTTGGACGAAATCCGACGCGTCCTGCCTCGTGTAGCCGCGCGGCACCGTCGTCCACCGGAGCATCTCCGGGTCGCGGCACTGCTCCTGGATCGCATCGACATCGCCCATCGAGTGGCCGCGCAGGGTGACCACGCCGTCGGTGAGGACGGGCACGGGCTGAGGGGTAGGGCAGGAGTGGGTGCTGCTCATGGACCCAGCGTGCCACCGGGAGCGAGCTCGGCGGCATACGCAGCGATGCCGTATGCCGCCGGCCTGGCCCGCGCGCGCCACCTTGCTTGAGGGCGGCGTAGCTTGGGAGGATCCCCGCGAACGAGAGGAACCACCGTGCCGAAGCCCCCGTTGCCCAAGGCCGTCGCCGATCTGCTGGCGCGGCCGTGCCATGCCACGATCGCCACTGTCCGGCCCGATGGCCAGCCCGTGTCCGTGCCGACCTGGTACCTCTACGAGGACGGCCGGATCCTCGTCAACATGGACAAGAGCCGCAAGCGGATCGCCTATCTGCGGGCCGATCCTCGGGTGAGCCTCAGCGCGATGGACCCGGAGGACTGGATCACACACGTCAGCATTCAGGGCCGGGTCGTCGACTTCGTCGATGATCCCGACCTGCTCGATATCGACCGGATCGCGGTCCACTACACCGGCCAGCAGTACGTCAACCGGGACCCGAGCCGCCTCAGCGCGTGGATCGCGATCGACCGCTGGCATGCCTGGGGTCGACTCAAGGACGCTCGCTGAGAGAAGCCGGGTCCGCCTGCCCTGCCTGCCCTGATGTCTGCGTGACCCGTGCGGCTCGGGCCACCCGTCCGGCTCCGAGGAGTCCGAGCAGCAGGAAGGCGACAGCTGCGCCGACCGCCCAGGCCGTCGCCGTCGCGAAGCCGCTGGTGAGCGTGTCGACGACGCGAGGTCCCAGCTCGCCGAGCTGACCCGTCGTGCCCTGGGCGCGCAGCCCGATGAGGTTGCCGCCCGCGGAGCTGCTCGTCATGTCCGCGAGCCTGGCCGCCGCGCCGCTGGGCAGGCCGCTGATTCCGGCGAGCGCGTCCTGCAGCGTCGAGCTCAGGCGTACGGCCAGCACGGTCCCGGCGAGGGCGCTGCCGAGAGCGGCCCCCAGCTGGCGCACCGTGCTCTGCGTCGCCGACGCGCTGCCGGACTGGCCTGGGGGCACATCGGCGAGGATTGTCGAGGTGAGCTGCGCGGCTGCCAGGCCCAGGCCGATGCCATAGACCGTCATGCAGCCGGCGATGAGCCATGGAGACGAGGACGGGCCGATGACGAATGCGGTGGCGCCGGCGCCGAGGATCTCGAGCACGAGGCCGAGGATGACGACCCGGGGTGGTCCGAGGCGTGCCGACAGGTGCCGTGCCTGGGCGCCGGCGATGAAGGCTCCGATGGCCATAGCGGCGAGGACGAAGCCGGCGCCCATGACGGTCAGGCCGAGCCCGTTGACGAGGTAGAGCGGCAGCACGAAGACGAGGGCGAACTCGCCGATCGCGACCATCATCGCCGTGAGGTTGCCCCACGAGAAGGTCGCGAACCGGAAGATCGTCAGGTCGAGCAGCGCGGACCGGCCGACCCGGGCCCGGTGTCCCTCCCACAGCAGGAAGAGGCCCACGAAGGTCGCGCCGACCATCAACGCGACGGCAGGGGCAGAGATGGGCGCCGTCGCCGGCCAATGGATGCCAAGCACGTGGAAGTCTGCGATCGGCGTCCACCACCCGAGCCGCGGCCCCTCGATGACGCCGAAGACGAGCAGCCCGAAGCCGATCGCGCTCGTGAGCAGGCCGTCGACGTCCGCGCCCTTGCCGGTCACGTTCCCCCGGGTCTCGTCGACGAAGAACAGCGCCATCGCGAGGATGGCGACGCCGATGGGCACGTTGACGAGGAAGATCCACGGCCACGAGAAGCTGGTCGTGAGCCAGCCACCGAGGAGCGGGCCGACGGCGGCCATCCCGGCCATCACCGCTCCCCAGACTCCGAAGGCGGTTGCCCGGTCCTTGCCGCGGAAGGTCGCGTTGACGGTCGACAGCGTCGCGGGCAGGACCGCGGCGCCCCCGACGCCTTGCACCGCGCGGGCTGTGATGAGCGAGCTCGCCGAGAGGGACATCGCCGCGGCGATGCTGCCGCCGACGAAGATCACCACGCCGGCGAGAAAGACTCGGCGGCGCCCGAGCCGGTCCCCGAGCCGTCCGAAGGTCAGCAGCAGCGCAGCGAACACCATGGCGTAGAGGCTGTTCACCCATTGCGCCTCGGTGAGGCTCAGGTCCAGGTCGGCCATGATCCGCGGGAGGGCGACACCGACGATGGTGCCGTCGAGGATGATCATCGACAGGCCCGCGGCGAGCACCCCGAGGCCGATCCACCGCCGGCTGCCGGTCTGCGATGCTGTGGCCTGCTCGCCATCCATGGGCGTCCCTCACCTTCCCGCAGTCGATCCTTCGGTCCCTTTCAGGCTAGGCGGCGCGCATCGGCCCGTCCTCAGTCTTTCGGTTGAAAGGCCGCCCTCGGTCCAGAGGCTCCACTCGGCGGCTCCACTCGGCGGCTCTACTCGGCCCGCAGGATGATGGACTGGACCGGATAGGTTGATGTCCTCAGAGAGGATCGCGGAGGGGAACATGAGGCGCCAGCTCATCAAGAGCACGGTTGTGACAACGGCCGGTCTGGCGGCCCTGGCGCTGCTGACCCTGCGCTGGACCGGGCTGCACTGGGGCGCGACGACCGGGGAGGTCGACGAGACGTTGCCCGGCGACGACGTGGTGCCTGCGGCCGGCTTCACGGCGACCCGGGCGATCACGATCGACGCGCCACCTGAGCGGGTGTGGCCGTGGATCGCGCAGATCGGTCAGGGCCGCGGCGGCTTCTACAGCTACGACTGGCTCGAGAACCTCGCCGGGTGCCGGATCCACAGCGCCGACCAGATCGCCCCGCAGTGGCAGCATCCCGAGGCGGGGGACACGGTGCGGATGCACCCCAAGGTCGCGCTCACCGTGGACGCGATCGACCCGGGTCATTCGCTGGTGCTGCGCGCACCCGCCGGGGAGGCGAGCTCTGCCGAGTTCAGCTGGGCGTTCGTTGTGCGGCCGCGCCCAGGTCGCACGACCCGTCTGCTCGTGCGCGAGCGCTACGGATGGTCCGGGCGATCGTCGGCGCTGCTCATGGAGCCTCTCCTGGCCGCGAGCTCGATCATGAGCCGGGCGATGCTGCGCGGCATCAAGGAGCGCGGGGAGCGCCGCGCCGCCGCCTGACCGTCGGGCTGCCCGATCCTTCGAGCAGCTCCAGCACGGCCCGCTCCAGGTCTCGCTGCCGGGCGGCGGTGCTCCGGTGGTGTTTGCGCGCGGCCGGCCCGATGGTGGACCCCGACTCGTAGTGATCGAAGACCCGAGGATCGATGTACGAGTTCTTGGCGATCGTCGGCGTGTTGCCGAGGTAGTCGGCGACCTGCGTGACCGCTGCCTTGACCGCCCGTCTGCGCGAGGCTGATGTGGCGCCCTTCTCCTCGGTCAGGGCCAGGGCCGTCGCGGCAAGGACGGTCGCATGCCAGGTCCGGAAGTCCTTGGCCGTCAACTCCCCACCGAGCAGCCCCGCGAGATAGGCATTGACGGCGGGAGCGTCGAGATCGACCCAGCGTCGCGCCTCTGCTTGGTAGGCGAGGAGACGCCGGCTTCTCGCGCGGCGCGCTCGCATCCGCTCGATTGCCGCGATGGCGTCGGCGTCGTCGATATCAATGGTGTGCTCGATGCCGGACTTGCCGAGGAAGGTGAAGATCAGGTGGCCGCTTCTGGCCCGCACGTGCTGCCGTTCGAGGGTGGTCAGGCCGAAGGAGCCGTTGGCGTCGGCGTAGACGTCGCTGCCGATCCGGAAGGAACCGAGGTCGAGGAGCCGGACCGCCGCGGCGGCGGCTCGCGCCAGCGGCATACCGTCGGCCCTGAGATCTCGCGCCACGCGCCGGCGCGCGGCCGGCAGTCGATGGGCTGCCGCGCAGACCCGGTCGAACTTCGCCCGGTCCCGCTTGGCTCGCCAGTTCGGATGGTAGAGATACTGGCGCCGCCCGGCGTCATCGGTGCCGACCGCCTGGATGTGACCGTTGGCGAACGGGCAGATCCACACCTCCCGCCAGGCGGGCGGGATCGCGAGGGACCGGATCCGCTCAACCTCCGCGGGACCGAGGCGCTCACCCGCCTCGTCGAGATAGACGAAGCCGCGACCCGCGCGTCGGCGGGACCAGCCGACGGACTGCGGTGAGACGGTGCGCAGACGGGCCATGGAGCAGTCTTACCCCGCCGTGACCCCGTCAGCCGCGCCAGACACCGTCGTCCCAGGCGCTCCTCAGCACCTCGTCGTAGACGGCCGGGTGGAGGCCGCGCTCGGAGAGCCAGCCGTCATCGTTG
>JAKDLQ010000082.1 GCA_030452775.1 Micrococcales bacterium
CCGACCGTGTCCAGCGGCCTGGTGGCGTCCGCGCTCAGGGTGACCGGTCCGCGGGTGGACCCGTCGATCGAGACGGCGGTCACCGGCGGTGTCGGCGCAGACTTCGCCGACTTGAGCGTCGCGATGGTCTTCTGCGCGTTGCTGATCGCCTTCTCCGGGACCGGCTTGACCGTCTTCATCTTCCTGATCCCCAGCAGCGCGAGCACGGCCGCGATGAGAAGCAACAACACGGTGACGATGAGGAAGCTGAGCCACCGGGGCAGGCCGAGAGCTTGGATCCCCTCGGCCAGGGTGATGAAGATGAAATAGACCGAGTAGAAGGCGACGACTCCCGCAGCTGCGAGCAGTCCGCCGCCGAGGCCCGCCTTCTTGACCTGCGACGTGACCTCCAGCTTGGCTAGGGCGATCTCGCCTCGAACGAGCGCGGAGGCGTCCTGCGAAGCGGACGCGACCAGTTGGCCAAGGGTCCGCTCCTGTCCGGGGTCGGTGCTCATCAACTCACTTCCTCACCTGACGCTGTGCGCACGCGGCGCCTACCGTGCAACACCCTACTGTCCGGTCTGCCCGACGTGTCACAGCGGCGCCTCGCCTCGCCGGTGCCGACGCTCCCTCAGGACTGCTCGTACACGTCCGGGATGCCGTCCCCGTCGGTGTCCAGTGATTCGCGGGCCTCCAGCGCCCGGTAGTGCCGGTTGCGTCGTCCCAGCACCGCGGCGGCGAGCAACGCCGCGATGAGGCTGCCCACCAGCACGGCCAGCTTGACATGATCGTCCCGAGAGGACCCTGGACCGAAGGCCAGCTCGCCGATGAGCAACGACACGGTGAACCCGACCCCGGCGAGCAGCGACAGCCCGAAGACATCCGACCAGGCCAGGTCGGAGTCCAACTCGGCCTTGGTGAAGCGCGACAGCGCCCACGTGCTGCCGAAGATGCCGACGCACTTGCCGACGACGAGCCCGGCGACCACGGCGATCGCCGCGGCGTCGCGAGCCGCAGCACCCAGGCCGCCTCCGACGACCGTCACCCCAGCGGCGAAGAAGGCGAAGATCGGCACCGCGACTCCGGCCGACCAGGGACGGATGCGATGCTCGATCCGCTCCGCCATCGAGCTCTGGTCCGGGTCGTCCTCTTCCGAACGGATCACCGGGACGAGGAGCCCGAGCAGCACGCCGGCAATGGTTGCGTGAACTCCAGAGGCATGGACGAGCCCCCACGCGATGAGGGCCGGGATGGCAAGCAGCCACACCCGCGGTGGGCGCCCGGTGCTCGTGGATCGCCGCAGCAACGCCCACCACACCGCGAGAGCGACGGCCGCCCCTGCCAGCGAGAGCCAGTTGATGCCCGAGGTGAAGAAGACGGCGATGATGGTGATGGCGATGAGGTCGTCGACGACAGCGAGCGTCAGCAGGAAGGAGCGCAGCCCCGACGGAAGGTGGGTGCCGATGACCGCCAGCACCGCAAGGGCGAAGGCGATGTCGGTCGCGGTGGGGATGGCCCAGCCGCGCATCGCATCGCCGCCCGCGCCGGATAGCGCCACGACACCGACGAAGACGACTGCGGGGATGACAACCCCGGCGGCGGCGGCCACGACCGGTAGCGCTGCCTTGCGCGGGTTGCGCAGGTCGCCCGCGACGAACTCCCGCTTCAGCTCGACGCCGACGACGAAGAAGAACACGGCCAGCAGCCCATCGGACGCCCAGGTGCCGAGCGAGAGATCGAGGTGCAGGGCGCTCGGCCCGATGACGGTGTCTCGGAGAGTGGCGTAGGCCTCGCGCCACGGGGAGTTGGCCCAGATCAGCGCGGCCACGGCTGCGACGAGCAGGACCGCGCCGCCGACGGTCTCGGTGCGCAGCGCCTGGGCGACGAAGCGGGCCTCATGCCAGCTGCCGCGACTGAGGAGCGGGTCTGGCCCTGACGGGCTCTGTGACGGGCTCGGTGAGGAACTCGGGGTCATGATCTCCCTAACTCTTGACAGCGAGCTTGCGACGGGCGCTCGCCGGCTTGGCCGGCGGCTTCTGCTTGCCGTCCGCGACCCGGATCCCGGAGTCGGAGCGCACGACCGTGAAGAGTCCGATCGCCTCGGTGAGGTCGCTCAGCTTGCTGTAGCCGTAGCGTCGCGGGTCGAAGTCAGGTGCCTGCTTGACGATGATGTTGCCGACTGCGCCGAGGGTTGCCCACCCGTCCTCTCCGGAAGCGGCCTCGATCGCCGATCGGAAGAGCCCGACGAGCTGGGCGTCCTGCCCCAGCATGCTGCTCGCCTTCTTGGCCGGCCTTTTGGCCGAATCCGCGGGGGCGCTCCTGAAGATCTCCGTATAGACGAACTGGTCGCAGGCCGTGACGAAGGGGCGCGGCGTCTTCTCTTCGCCGAAGCCGAGAACCCGCGTGCCGGACTCGCGTATCCGGGAGGCGAGCCGGGTGAAGTCGCTGTCGCTGGAGACAATGCAGAAGCCGTCGAAGGTGCCGGTGTAGAGCAGGTCCATCGCGTCGATGATCATCGCGCTGTCGGTCGCGTTCTTGCCCGAGGTGTACCCGAACTGCTGGATGGGCTGGATGGAGTGGGCGAGGAGCGAGTCCTTCCACTTGGCGAGGTTGGGCCTGGTCCAGTCGCCGTAGATCCGTTTGACACTGGCCGTGCCGTACTTCGAGATCTCCGCCAAGAGGGGTTCGACGAGGTTGGGGTCGGCGTTGTCTGCGTCGATGAGGACGGCGAGGCGGTCGTTGGGGGCGACGGCGGGCTCGGTCATGGGGCCCATCATGCCGTCTAGCCGCTGGCGCTGGTGGTGTGCCCCGCCGGGACGCACTACCTTCAGGGGGTGAGCGACGAGATCCCGGCCAACGCCTCTCAGCCGTCGCCGGTGGATGCCCCTGCCGATGAGCAGACCTCTTCCGATGCCGATGAGCGGGGCTTTTCCGACCTCGACCTCGAGGAGCGTGTCGTCCGGACGGTGCGCGACCTCGGCTACGAGCACCCGACGCCGATCCAGTCGGCGACGATCCCGGCCATGCTCGCGGGGCGCGACGTCGTGGGCCTCGCGCAGACCGGCACCGGCAAGACGGCAGCCTTCGCGCTGCCGATCCTCAGCCGGCTCGACCTCAAGCAGAAGTTGCCGCAGGCGCTCGTGCTCGCCCCGACCCGGGAGCTGGCGCTGCAGGTCTGTGAGGCGTTCGAGAGCTATGCCGCGCGGATGGCAGGGGTGCGGGTACTGCCGGTCTACGGCGGGCAGGGCTACGGTGTCCAGTTGAGCGCGCTGCGCCGCGGCGTCCATGTCGTCGTCGGCACCCCGGGCCGGATCATGGACCACCTCGACAAGGGCACGCTGGACCTGTCGCAGCTGCGGTTCCTCGTGCTCGACGAGGCCGACGAGATGCTCAAGATGGGCTTCGCCGAGGATGTCGACACGATTCTGGCCGAGACTCCCGCGGATAAACACGTCGCGCTCTTCTCCGCCACGATGCCCGCCCAGATCCGGCGGATCTCCCGGAAGCATCTCGATGACCCCGTCGAGATCACGGTCAGGGCAACCGCCCAGACGACGCCCGATATCACCCAGCGCTACCTCATGGTGTCCTATCCGCAGAAGGTCGACGCCCTGACCCGGATCCTCGAGGTGGAGAACTTCGAGGGCATGATCGTCTTCGTCCGGACCAAGAACGAGACGGAGACGCTCGCTGAGAAGCTTCGCGCACGGGGATTCTCGGCCATGGCGATCAACGGCGACATCGCCCAGGTCCAGCGCGAGCGGACCGTTGGACAGCTGAGGTCCGGCAAGCTCGACATCCTCGTCGCCACCGACGTCGCGGCCCGCGGGCTCGACGTCGAGCGGGTCAGCCACGTCGTCAACTACGACATCCCGACCGACACCCAGTCGTATGTGCACCGGATCGGGCGCACCGGTCGCGCCGGCCGCAGCGGCGACGCGATCTCCTTCGTCACCCCACGCGAGCGCCACCTGCTACGGGCCATCGAGAAGGCCACCCGGACCTCACTGACCCAGATGCAGCTGCCGACCGTCGATGACGTCAACGCGACCCGGCTCAGCCGCTTCGACGATGCCATCACCGAGGCGCTCGCCTCGGATCGGGTCGACTTCTTCCGCGACGTCGTGGCCCACTACGTGAGCGAGTACGACGTCCCCGAGGTCGACGTCGCGGCTGCGCTCGCCGTCGTGCTGCGCGGCGACCAGCCGCTGCTCCTCGAGCCCGAACCGGAGCGCCCCGCTCGCCGGGTCGGTGATCGAGGCCAGCGGGATGAGAGATCTCGCGAGAAGCATGGCCAGCGCGAGACCCGACGCGAGGACGGTGCTCGCGGCGGCGAGCGCTGGCAGCGCGAGGACCGGCCGGGGCGTGGCGCCGGTCCGAGGCGCGGCCGGTCCGACGTGACCTATGCGACGTACCGGATCGCCGTGGGCAAGCGGCACAAGGTCGAGCCGCGTCAGATCGTCGGCGCGATCGCCAACGAAGGCGGCCTCGGGCGCGAGGACTTCGGTCACATCGACATCCGCGCGGACCACTCGCTTGTCGAGCTGCCCGTGGACCTGCCCGCCGGCGCTCGGGACAAGCTGCGCAACACCCGGATCTCCGGCCAGCTCATCGAGCTGACCGAGGCGGGGAAGCCCGGTCGGGCGGGGCCGGCGACGTCGCCGCAGCCTCGCAGCCGTGAGGGCAACCCCAAGAAGGCTCGCTGGAAGAAGTAGCCCCGTTGGCTGGGTGGGGTGGTGCTGTCGGCTCCTAGCTGGATCCCGTCCCGCCGAGGCCGGCCTTGATAAGGTCCATGACTGAGCTGTCGGCCAGGGTCGTCACGTCGCCGACCTCGCGGTTCTCGGCGACATCGCGCAGGAGGCGGCGCATGATCTTGCCGGAGCGGGTCTTGGGTAGCTCCTCGACGATCATGATCTGGCGTGGCTTGGCGATCGGGCCGATCTCCCGGGCCACGTGGGTGCGCAGCTCCTGGACGAGCTCGGCACCCTCACCCACGTCGTCGGCCTCCTCTACCGCCTCACTACGCAGGATGACGAAGGCGCAGACGGCCTGACCCGTCGTGACATCCGCCGCCCCGACGACCGCGGCCTCGGCAACCTTGGGGTGCGACACGAGCGCCGATTCGATCTCGGTGGTCGAGAGCCGGTGGCCGGAGATGTTCATGACGTCATCGACCCGGCCGAGGACCCAGATGTCTCCGTCGACATCCTTCTTGGCGCCGTCGCCGGCAAAGTAGACCCCGTCGTAGCGACCCCAATAGGTGTCCTTGTAGCGCTGGTCGTCGCCATAGACGGTGCGCAGCATGGCCGGCCACGGCTTGGTGATGACGAGGTAGCCGCCGCCGCCGTCGGGGACCGGGTCGCCGGCCTCGTCGAGGACATCGGCCACGATGCCGGGGATCGCCCGCATCGCCGAGCCCGGCACGGCGGCGGAGACACCGGGCAGTGGGCTGATCATGATCGCCCCCGTCTCGGTCTGCCACCACGTGTCGACGACCGGGCAGCGATCGCCCCCGATGACCCGGCGGTACCACATCCACGCCTCCGGGTTGATCGGCTCCCCGACGGAGCCGAGCAGACGCAGCGAGCTCATGTCGAACTTCGCCGGGATCTCCTCTCCCCACTTCATGAACGTGCGGATCGCGGTGGGTGCCGTGTAGAGGATCGTCACGCCGTAGTCCTGCACGATCTCCCAGAAGCGCCCCTGGTGGGGGGTGTCCGGGGTGCCCTCGTAGATCACCTGCGTTGCGCCGAGCGTCATCGGGCCGTAGACGATGTAGGAGTGACCGGTGACCCAGCCGATGTCCGCCGTGCACCAGTAGACGTCGCTCTCTGGGTGCACATCGTGGACGACAGAGCTGGTGTAGGCGCACTGGGTGAGGAAGCCCCCGGTCGTGTGCAGGATCCCCTTGGGCTTGCCGGTCGTGCCGGAGGTGTAGAGGATGAACAGCGGATGCTCGGCGCCCACCGGGACGGCCTCATGAGTCGGTTCGGCGGCCGCGAGCGCCTCGTGCCACCATAGGTCTCGACCGTCGGTCCATGCGGTGTCCTGTCCGGTGCGCCGGACGACGAGGACGTTGGTCACCGAGGTCACGTCGTCACCGTGCACGAGCGCCGCGTCGACTGCCGGCTTGAGCGAGGACGGTTTGCCGCGGCGGTATCCGCCGTCCGCGGTGATGACGACCTTGGCGCTCGCGTCGTCGATCCGGGTGCGCAGCGCCTCGGACGAGAATCCACCGAAGACGACCGAGTGGGGGGCGCCGAGGCGGGCGCAGGCGAGCATCGCGATGACCGCCTCGGGGATCATCGGCAGGTAGATCGCCACCGTGTCGCCGGTGCCGACGCCGAGAGCCGACAGGGCGTTGGCGGCGCGCTGCACCTGATCGTGCAGCTCGCTGTAGGTGTAGTCCTTGGTGTCGCCCTCGGGCTCGCCGATGAAGTGGATCGCGACCCGGTCGCCGTTGCCGGCCTCCACGTGCTTGTCGAGCGCGTTCCAGCAGGCGTTGAGCTCCCCGTCCGCGAACCACGTGGCAAACGGAGGGTTCCAGTCGAGCACCTGGGTGAAGTCCTTGCTCCACGTGACGTAGGTGCGGGCCTGCTCGGCCCAGCACCCTTCGAAGTCTGCGTCCGCCTGGGCGTAGAGCTCGGCGGTGCCGTTGGCGTGGGCCGCGAACTCGGGTGGGGGCGGGAAGGTCCGGTCCTCTTTGAGGAGGTTCTCCAAGGTCTGTTCACTCACGAGAGGTTCGCCTTTCACATCGACGCTGGTGCCGGGCCCACCTGGGTCCGCTCGGTTCCACTCAACTGCACGCTACGACTCCTATCAAGGGGCAGGCCCGGCGGGTTCGAGGTAATCGGTCGCGATCCGCCGCGAGAGATTACCTCGACCCGGCCACCGTGCCCGAGGCCCGGCGGCGTGACGGAGGCGGCTCGACGGCATACGGCACGGTCGCGGGATCAGTAGGCCATCCCCATGACGGCGCGGACGGTGGCGAGCGTGCGGTCGGCGACCTCGCTCGCGCGGGCGTTGCCCTCGTGCAGGACGCGGGTGACATAGCCGGGGTCACGGGCAAGCTCCATGCGGCGGGCGCGGTGGCTGGCGAGAGTCTCGTTGACGGCCTCGGTGACGACCTTCTTGAGGACCCGCGCCCCACCGTCTCCGACCTCCTTGGCCACGTCCTGCGGAGACATCCCGCGGAACAATGCGGCCATGCGCAGGAGATTCGCGACCTCGGGACGGCCCTTGGGGTCAAAGGTGATCCGCCGGCCGGAGCCCGTCTTGGCGCTGCGGATGCGGGCCGCGGTCTCATCCGCGGTGTCGCCGAGGTTGATGACGTTGCCCTTGGTCTTGGACATCCTCGTCCCATCGGTCCCACGCAGCAGCGGCACGTCGCTGAGGAGCGCCTCGGGCTCGGCAAAGACCGTCTGTCCGGCGGCGTAACGCTGGTTGAAGCGCCGGGCAATGGCGCGGGTCTGCGCGAGGTGGGGGAGCTGGTCGCGGCCGACGGGGACGACCCGAGCGTGGCAGAAGAGGATATCCGCGGCCTGGTGGACCGGGTAGGTGAGCAGCAGACCTGAGGCCGACGTGCGGCGGTCCGGTGGGGCGGTCGCCGGTGAGCATGCGGAAGCGCTCGGGGTTCGCGGCGGCGTGCTCGTCGATGAGCGCGTCGAGCAGGTCGCTGCGCTCGCGTACGTCTGCGGGTCGTCGGTCATCGGTGTCGAAGGTGACCGCCTCAACTGGGCAGCCACCACGCGTGGGATGCGAACGAACCCATGGGCAGCAGTGTATGCCGCTGCGCTTCCCTCCAGCGCGACCATCCATCGGGGGTGCGACCACCCGTCAGGTAGGTCGGCGGGCCGCACAGCCTCGCGGCGTCGACCGGGGTTGCCGGGTTGCCATCTAGCTACGCTGGGAGGGTGCCTGACCCGACACCCGCCCAGTCCTTGCTCATCGATCAACTGGCCGGCCTCGTCGAGCTCCCCGGCGTGCGGGTGAGGGCCGATGCCGCGCGCGAGGCGTGCACCGGGCTGCGCTTCCACGAAGCCCTGCGCCGCCGGATCCCGGAGGCATCGGCCGAGTCACGGGTGAGGGGAGCGCGGGCCAGTGCCGCTCTCGACGGGGTCGAGTTCCCCGTCGAGCTCGTCCGGGAGCTGATGAGCGGGGCCCGGAAGTGGCCGGAGCGGCTCGATCCCGGGCTTGCGTCGCTCAAGGGTGCGATCTCCGTCACCGCCGAAAGCGAGCGGGTCGTCTCGCTCATCCGCGCCGCGCCGCTGCAGGCGCTCGCCCGGCTGCACGTGACGGCCGCTGCCTCCGTCATCAAGGCCGAGTGGCTCGGCCGCCCACGGGTCGGGGATGAGAACAGCGACGAGTTCGTCGACCTGGGGCCGGCGCCGTCGGCTGCGCAGGTCGCCTCCCGCTTGGCGCAGCTGTCCGAGCTCATCGTCACGGCGGCGGTGGCGACCAGTCGGATCCCGGCCGTGGTGATCGCATCGATCGTGCACGCGGAGATCGCAGCGATCCGCCCCTTCGTGCACGGCAACGGCCTCGTCGCCCGGGCCGCGGAGCGAGCACTCATCCAGGCGCTCGGACTCGACCCGACGGGGGTCGCCGTCCCCGAGGTGGGACATGGCGAACAGGGCGGGCCGGCCTACCTCGGGTCGCTGGCTGCCTATGCCTCGGGCAGCGCCCAGGGCGTCGGACTGTGGCTCACCCAGAGTGCAGACGCGCTGCTCGCGGGCGTCGCCGAGGGGATCCGGATCTGTGACGCCGTCCGCGCCGGACGGCTCACCTGAGGACACGCCCAACGATCATGCGTGGTGTCCACCTGGGTGGACAGTATCTGGCCGTCAAGGGACACAAGCCCTGTTCTTATCCGGCGCCATGAGGTAGAAAGGAGCCAGGAACCACATCGCCGAGAGGCGGAGAACTGGATCCGATGCAAGTCAGATTCTCGAGAAGTGAAATCGGGTACCCACGCGAGAGCAGTTCCCTTGGAACAGTCCACCCCCGGACATAAGGACGGGGCGACAGCGACACGACTGGGCGCTTGATAACCCGAGACTTCTCGCGGAGGCCCGACGACCTCGGTCGACGGGCCTCCACCATGTGCGCCGACCTGTAGGCGGAGCCCCGCTCACCTCCTTCGGCGCGCCTTACCCACGTCGAGTGGCCTCAGAGTCCACAGGCCCCCCTGCGGATGGCGCTCATCCACAACCGCGCCTCAGACACTCGCGTTCGAGGCCCGGCGCGGCGAGGGTCGCTTCATGGGACAGATCATCGCCTTCGTGCCTGCTTCGGGCGGGGTCGGGGCCACGACGCTCGGCGCGGCGCTCGCCGGGCGAGCCGCCGCCCCACCAAGTTAAGTGGTGGCCGCCGCCCACCCCCCGGGCGGGGGGGGGCGCGAGGTGGTAG
>JAKDLQ010000083.1 GCA_030452775.1 Micrococcales bacterium
TCCGACGGCCTCCCCCTCGCCCACTCCGATCCTCGGGGTGCCCCTCGCCGACCTGCGCCGGGATCACCCGAGTGTCAAGTGGCGGGCCTACCCGTCCGCCGTCCTTCCGGTGTGGGTTGCCGAGATGGACGCCGTCCCCTGCGCACCGATCGTGGCCGCAGTGACCGCGGCATTGCAGCGCGGCGACCTGGGCTACGCATGGGGCCCGCCCCTGTCGCAGGCCTTTGCCACGTATGCGCACGACACGTGGTCGTGGGACGTGGCCCTCAGCGACACGGACTCGTCGACCGTCGTCACCGACGTCATGATCGGCGTGTCCGAGCTGCTCAGGCTGCTCACCGACGAGGGCGGGCCGGTCATCGTCAACACTCCCTGCTACGACTCCTTCCACGGATTCCTCGATGCGATCCGGCGACGCCCGCTCCACGCCCCGCTCACCGAGTCGGGCCGGATCGACCTCGACAAACTCAGCGACGCCTTCCGCGCCGCGACGGCGCGAGGCGAACGGGCCGCCTACCTGCTGTGCAGCCCGCACAACCCCACGGGCACGGTGCACACGCGGGAGGAGCTGGATCAGGTGGCGGCCCGTGCCGACGAGTACGGGGTGCGGGTCGTCGCCGACGAGATCCATGCGCCGATCCTCCTCGAGGGGAGCTTCGTACCCTGGCTCACGGTGCCCGGGTCCGAGTCCGGCTACGCCGTCCATTCGGCCTCCAAGGCGTGGAACCTCGCAGCGCTCAAGTGTGCCGTCGTCGTCCCGGGCCGGCGCGCGCATGAGCGCCTGCACGAGGTCCACACGCACGGGGCGAGCCACCTGGGCGCCATCGCCCACACCGCGGCGTACACCGACGGACGCCCGTGGCTCGCGCAGCTGTTGCGCGAACTCGACGCGAACCGCCACCTCGTCGCGGGCCTCATCGCCGACCATGCGCCCGGCGTCGTCTACCGGATGCCGCAGGCCACCTACCTCGCGTGGCTCGACTTCCGGGCACTCGATCTCGGCGAGGACCCCGCCGCGTTCTTCCGCCGCCGCGGCAAAGTCGCGCTCTCATCCGGGCCCGACTACGGCCCCGAGGGCCGCGGCTTCGCCCGCCTCAACCTCGCGAGCTCCCCCGACATCCTCCGGGAGGCCTTCACCCGGATCGCGAGCTGCCTTGACTGAGCAGGCTTCCAGAGCCCCACTCGTCGCGCTCGTCGTCGGCCCGAACTCCACGTATGCCGCTGGGCCGGGTCTCGCCGAGACGTGGCCGCGGGCAGAGCTCGCCTCGCGGGTCGCCGCGGTGTCGGCGCGGTCGCATCCACGGTGGGTCATCTGGTCGGCGGACAGTTCCTTGCGGGAGGTGGTCTCGGCCGGCGTCGACCCTGCCCGGACGTGGGACCTGGCCGAGGCGCATCTGATCATCCACGGCGGCTCCGGGGCCTCGCCCGGACGCGTCGTCGCCGGATGCCGGGGCCTGGCCGAGGGCGACGTGCCGCCGCCACGACCACACCGGCTCGCCGGCTTCGACGACGATCTCTTCGATGTCGCGGCAGGTGGCCCCGGCGAGGAGACGGCACTGACCGGCACCGGCCACCTGCGGGCCGATGCCCTCACAGGGTGGGCCACCACCCCCGAACGGCTCCGCGAGATCGCCGCCTTGGCCCTCGAATGCCAAGCCCACCAAGAGGAGTCGCTGCGGGCCATCGGCGGGGACCGGGCCGAGCGGATGATTCGCACCGTCTGGTCCGAGTCCGCCGCCGCCGTCCTGTGCCTGGAGCTCGAACGCGACGGGCTGCCCGTCGATCGGCTTGCCGCCGAGGACCTCATCGGTGCTGCCGCCGGACCTCGCCCGACCGACGAGGCCGACGCGGCGCGGATCCGCGCCCAGCGCGACCACGTCGTGGTGCGACACGCTCCAGGTCGCGGGCGGGTCGACCTGCGAAACCCCGCCCAGGTCAAGGACCTGCTGGCCTCGGCGGGAGTCCGGACGCCCACGACCCGTGCCTGGGTGCTCGAGCCGTATCGCGACACCCATCCCCTCGTCGATGCCCTCCTCACGTGGCGCAAGGACGAGCGCATCGCCACCACCTACGGCTACCGATGGCTCGACGAGCACGTCGGGGCAGATGATCGGCTGCGCGGCACGTGGACGGTCTGCGACGGCGCAGCCGGACGGATGACGGCCCAGCACGGCCTGCACAACCTGCCGACACCGCTGCGTCCGGCGATCCGCGCGGCCCCTGGGCATGTGTTCGTGCGAGCCGATCTGGGACAGGTCGAGCCCCGGGTGCTCGCCGTCGTCAGCTCCGACCCGGCGCTTGCCGAGGCGACCCGCAGCGACGACCTGTACGCGCCGGTGGCGGCCACTTTGGGTGTGGCCCGGCCGCTGGCCAAGGTCGCTGTGCTGGCCGCGATGTACGGGCAGCGCTCCGGAGCCGCCGGGGAGGCCCTGACGGGCCTCGAACGGGCCTATCCGGTCGCCATGCGGCTGCTCGATGCGACCTACGCACGTGGCGTCGCCCGCGAACCTATCCGGACGTTCGGCGGACGCCTCATCCGCCTTGACCCCGCCGCGCCGGATGCGGCGGCGAGCAGCGAGCCCAGCGGCATACCCGACAGGTCGGAAGGGGCGCGGGGGCGCTATGCCCGCAACGCGATCATCCAGGGCTCTGCCGCGGAACTGTTCAAGGCCTGGGCGGCGACGGTCCGCCACGAGGTCGCGCCCTTGCGCGGGCAGATCGTGCTCTGCCTGCACGACGAGCTCCTCGTCCACGTGCCCGAGGAACGGGCGCGGGAGGCTTCTCGCGCTGTGGAGCAGTCCCTCACCGCGGCAGCGCGCCGCTGGGCCGAGACAGACCGGGTACGTTTCGTCGTCGACATCGCTATCGTGCGGCGGTGGAGCGATGCGAAGGACTGAGCAGGTCAGATCGCCGTGCCAGGTGGCGGCGTCTCGCCGCCCTTGTCGCCCTTGTTGTCTCCTACGTCCTGCAGGAACGCCTCGAACTCGGCACCGATCTCGTCGGCGGTCGGCAGGTCGCTCAGGTCCGTCGCGAGGAGGCTGCGTTGGCGCCGGCCCTGGACGAACGTGTCGTACTGCTCCTCGAGGGCTCGCACGACGGCTGCGACCTCATCGGACTCGGCCAGCTGGCGGTCGATCTCGGCGCGGTTGTCGCCCGCCACTGTGACAAGGGCGGTGACGTCGAGACCGAGTCCGGTGGCCGAGGCGAGACGCTGGATCCCCAGCACCCCGGCGTCGGCGTACTCGCTCTGGCTGAGGTAGTGCGGCACGTGGATGGCGAAGCCGAGCGCGTCCCGGCCGACTTCACCGAGCCGGTACTCGAGCAGGGAGGCGAAGCTGCCGGGCACCTGCACGGTCCCGAACGATGCCTCGTTGCCGGTGATGAGGCGGGGGTTGGTGCCATGCACCGTGACCCCGAGCGGCCGCGTGTGCGGGACCGCCATCGGGATGCCGTGGATCATCACGGTGAGCTCGACCCCGAGCGCCTCGATGATGCTGCGCGTCGCTTCTGCCATCCGCTCCCACTGGTAGTCCGGCTCGGGGCCGGCCAGGACGAGGAAGGGGACACCCGCCTGGTCGGTGACGCGGTGCAGCAGGAGGCTGGGGTCCGCATAGGAGGCCCAGTGGTCCCGGTCGAACACCATGACCGGACGCCGACCGCGGTAGTCGAGGAGCTGGTCGAGGTCGAAGGACGCGACGACCGTCGACTCGTGTGCCTCGAGGAGCTGCTCGGCGACGAGGCGCTGCGTGTGGCCCGCATCGATGAATCCCTCGAGCGCGATGACGAGCACCGACGCCTGGATGTCCTGCAGCGGCGTGTCGGTCTCGAACTGGAAGAGCTCGTTGGGGTCCTGCACGAAGGGCCTTTCGTCGTGGTGGCCAGTCAGCCCGGCCATCGGTGGGTCTAGAGGTGAAACGCACGGTCGATGCCCACGATTCCCCATCACCCTTCGCGCTCCGCGCCGGGCCTGGTTCAGGTGAGGTCGCCGGTCTCGATCCGGGCGATCGCCTTGTGGACCCGCTGGGGCGACACGCTGTAGGCCGTGCCGAGGGTCTGGGCGAAGAGCGAGACCCGCAGTTCCTCGATCATCCAGGCGATCGCCACGACGTCCTCAGCGCGCCGCCGGCTCGGGCGGAGACGGTCGAGCAGGTCGGCATAGCGGCCCTCGACGAGGTCGACCTGCTCAAGGGCCTGCGCGTCACGAGCCGGGTTGGCCGGTGCCTTGTCGAGCCGGTGTTCGACGGCCCGCAGGTAGCGATGCAGGTCGGTGAGCCGGGCGGAGCCGGCATCTGCGACGAACCCCGGTCGCACGAGCTGGCGCACCTGGGCCTTGACATCGGCCACCATCGACCGGATCGCGGGATTGCTCGATGCTTCGAGTGCGGCGATCGAGCCGGTGAGCCGAGCGCGGACGGCGAGGATCGGCACGACGTCACCGACGATCCGTGCCGCGCGAGCGGAGGCGTGTGTCCGGACCGCGGACAGTGCCGCCTCGAAGTCCTCCCGGCTGCGCACCGCATCGGCCTCCCGGCCGCTCGTGACCTCGGCGCTGATCGCGTCGATGGCAGCGGCCAGGCAGTCATCGAGCAGCGCGGGGACGCTGCCGTGCGGGTTCGTGCCGAGGGCGAGCTTCTCGGCGTTGGTCAGGCCGGCAAGGATCCGGCTCCACGACACGGTGGTCCCGAGCAGGAGCAGCCGCCGGACCCCGAGGCGGTGCTGCGCCGCGGCTTCGGAGCGGGTCGGCAGCACCCGCAGGTCGACGGCGGCGCCGGTGTCGACGAGTGCCGGGTATCCGATCACGCCGGCTTCGCTGAAGGTCTGCGGGACGAGCTCGAGGTCCCACGTCGTCATCCCGGTGCGTTCGAGTGAGGAGCTCGCGGCCCGGACCTGTCGCCGCAGGTCGGGGGCCGCCGCGTCCCGCACCGCCTCGAGGTTCTTGCCGGCTGCGAGGACCGTCCCGTCCGGAGCGTCGACCGAGAAGGTGATCCGCAGGTGCGCTGGCACCCGTCCGAGGTCGAAATCGCCGGGGCGCACGACGACGCCCGCTCGGCGCTGCAGCGCTGCGGCGAGGGCATCGACGAGGGCGCCCGACTCCGGGTCGAGGCCGGGGAGCACCGCGCGGGCGTGATCCGCCGCGGGGACCAGGGCGCGCCGGATCCCCTTGGGCAGGGCCCGGATCAGCGCGGTGACCAGCTCCTCCCGGAAGCCGGGCACGTGCCAGTCGAAGCCGCCCGCGCTCACCTGGTTGAGCCGGTCGACCGGGATGTGCACGGTGGCCCCGTCGCCGGCGGATCCGGGCTCGAACCGATACGTCACCTCGAGGTCCAGCTCACCCTGAGGCCAGAGCGTCGGGTGCAGGGCCCCGAGCGCGCCGGGACTCTCGTGCACCAGGAGGTCCTCGGTGAAGGTGAGCAGCTCGGGGTCCTCGCGCCGCGCCGCCTTCCACCACGTGTCGAAGTGGCGACCGGACACGACGGTGCCGGGGATCCGCCGGTCATAGAAGGAGAAGAGCGCGGCGTCGTCTACGACGATGCCACGGCGCCTCGTCCGCGCCTCGAGGCGCTCGAGCCGCTCAATGAGGGCGGCGTTGTCATGGAAGAAGGCATGCCGGGTCTGCCAGTCGCCCTCGACGAGCGCGTGCCGGATGAACAGGTCGCGGGCCAACTCCGGGTCGATGCCACCGAGGCCGACGACGCGACCGACGACGAGCGGCACGCCGAAGAGGGTGACGCGCTCGGTCGCCACCGCCGAGCCGCGCCGGGCCGACCAGCGTGGCTCGGAGTGCTGCCGCTTGACGAGGTGCGCGCCGAGCTCCTCCGCCCAGGCCGGATCGATGCGTGCATTGGTCCGGGCCCACAGGCGTGTCGTCTCGACGAGTTCCTCGGCCATGACGAACTGCGGCTGCTTGCGAAAGAGCGCCGAGCCGGGGCTGATCCCGAAGCGGGCACCGCGAGCGCCGGCATACTCCCGCTTCTGCTCGTCACGCACCCCGACGTGCGAGAGCAGCCCGGCAAGGAGGGCCTGGTGGATCGCGTCCACGTCCAGCCCGTGCTCACCACCGGGCTCGCGCCCGGGCGACCGTCCCCGCCCGACGTCGAGACCGGCCTCCTTGGCCGCCTGCCGGAGCTGCGCATGCAGGTCCTGCCACTCACGCACCCGGAGGTAGTGCAGGAACTCGGCCCTGCACATCCGGCGGAAGGCGCTGGAGGACAGGTCACGTTGCCGGGCTTTGAGGTAGCGCCACAGGTTGAGCAGGGTGACGAAGTCCGAGGTGTCATCGGCGAAGCGTTTGTGCGCTGCGCTCGATAGCTCCTGCTTGTCCTGGGGTCGCTCTCGCGGGTCCTGGATCGACAGCGCCGCGACGATGGGCAGCGTCTCTTGAAGCACCCCCCTGCGGTCGGCCTCGATGACCATCCTCGCGTGTCGCGGGTCGATCGGCAGCCTCGCGATCGTCCGGCCGTATGCCGTGAGCTCACGTCCCGGTCGCCGCTTCGCCCCCTTCCCCGGCTCGCCCTCACCCGGCGGCGCGAAGGCCTGCAGCTCCTCGAGGAGCCGGATGCCATCGGCGATCTGGCGCGAGTCGGGCGGATCGACGAACGGGAACCGCGCGATGTCACCGAGCCCGAGCGAGGTCATCGCGAGGATGACCGAGGCGAGGTTGGTGCGCAGGATCTCGGGGTCGGTGTAGCGCGGCCGTGAGTCGTAGTCGTCCTCGGAGTAGAGGCGGATGGCGATCCCGTCGGAGAGGCGGCCGCAGCGGCCGGAGCGCTGGTCGGCCGAGGCCTGGCTGATCGGCTCGATGGGGAGCCGCTGCACCTTGGTTCGCTGGCTGTACCGGGAGATCCGGGCGGTGCCGGTGTCGATGACATAGCGGATCCCCGGGACGGTCAGCGAGGTCTCGGCGACGTTGGTGGCCAGCACGATCCGCCGTCCCGTGTGCCGGGCGAAGACCCGGTGCTGCTCCGCGGCCGAGAGCCGGCCGAAGAGGGGCAGGACCTCGGTGGCAGGCAGCTTCATCCCCGTGATCGCCTCGGCGGCATCGCGGATCTCTCGCTCCCCGGAGAGGAAGACGAGAATGTCACTACTCGCGCCGGAGTGCCGCTCGGTCCACAGCTCGAGGACGGCCTCGCAGATGCCGGCCACCAGGTCACGCTCCTGCTCACCGTCGCCGGCGCTGGGCCGGTCGGGGTCGACGAGGGGCCGGTAGCGGATCTCGACGGGGTAGGTCCGGCCAGAGACCTCGATGATCGGGGCGGGCGTGCCATCGGGCGTGGCGAAGTGCTCGGCGAAACGCTGTGGGTCGATCGTTGCCGACGTGATGATGACCTTGAGGTCGGGGCGGCGTGGGAGCAGCGCCCTGAGATAGCCGAGGATGAAGTCGATGTTGAGGCTTCGCTCGTGGGCCTCGTCGATGATGATCGTGTCGTAGCGGCGCAGCTCGCGATCATGCTGGAGCTCGGCGAGCAGGATACCGTCGGTCATCACCTTGACGAGCGTGTCCTTGCTCGACCGGTCGGTGAACCTCACCTGATAGCCCACCGCGTCTCCGAGCTCGACACCCAGCTCCTCCGCGAGCCGCTCGGCGACCGCTCGGGCCGCGATCCGGCGCGGCTGCGTATGCCCGATGACGCCGACCAGTCCGCGTCCGAGCGCGAGGCAGATCTTCGGGATCTGGGTCGTCTTGCCCGACCCGGTGGCGCCGGCGACGACGACGACCTGGTGCTCCCGGATCGCCTCGGCGATGTCATCGCGGCGTTCGACGACCGGCAGGTGCTCGGGATAGGTGATCGGGGGCACCAACCTGGCCCGAGCGGTCCGGCGGGCTTCGGCCTGCTCCGGGGTGAGCGGCATACGACGGGGGTGGCGTCTGCGGTCACCACCCCTGCCCCGACCTGTCCGCCGGGACCCGCTCACCCGTCCGCGGCTGGCGCGGCGTGGGCGCCGGTGCGCCGGTTGTTGATCGCGACCCGCACGGCCATCGCCTTCTCGAAGGCCAGGTGCCAGAACCTGTTGAGGACGATCTCTCGCTCGCCCACGAGCTCCACCACGTCAGCGCCCGCGCCGAGCTTGAAGAGCAGCAGGCCGATGAGCGGCGAGGTGGCCCCGAGCGAGGTGTTGAAGCCGCGGAGATCGTAGGAGTGGCATCCTGCCTCGATGGCGTCCTGGATCGCCTGCCACTGCAGCGCGTTGGAGGCGCGCGCATCCCGGTTGCGGCTCGTCGACCCGCCGTAGAGGTAGGAGAACGTGCCTCCGACGCGCACCATGAGGCCGGAGGCCAGCACGTCGCCATCGACGTGTGCCTCGTAGATCGCGCCACCCACCTGCTCGTTGTCGCCGGAACCGAAGGCCGTGATCATCTCGGCGAAGTAGGACTTGGCGCGCGGGAAGAAGTGGTCGCGCGCCGCGGTCTCGGCGTAGAGGTCGTAGAAGGCGTCGAGCCCCGCGCCGGCCACCGACCGCACCTGCACGCCCGCCCTGGCTGCCTTCCTGATGTTGCGGCGCCACTGCTGGTTCATACCCATCAGGGCATCGTCGGTGCTGCGCTCCAGCAGGTCGATGACGCAGAGGTAGCGTGGCTGGCCGACGGCCGATGTGTTGTCCCACCCGATCGGACGCCACGCCTCCCGGTCGAGCCAGGCTTCGAGCGAGCGGGCGACCGGGTTGTCGAGCGTCGGTGGCAGTCCGGTGAACGACATGAGCCCGCCCTGCGAGATCTGTTTCTTGACGATATCCGGCTCCCACGTGCGCGAGACGACGGGGAAGCCGAGCCGCAGCGCGAACGCCCCATCGGCCCTGGCCCAGGCGACGAGCGGGTCGATCCACACCCCGGGGTCGTCGGCGACCGTCTCCCACGGCAGGGCCGGGCCATCCGGCAGGTAGGCGAACGAGCGCGTGAGCCTGGGCAGGTTGCGCGACAGCACGAGGCCAGCACCGACGAGCTCCCCCTCCCCGGTCGCGGAGAACCAGCCGAGCGGGCTCTGGCGCCAGTCCGGCTTGGTCCGGGCCCAGGCCGGGGTCTGCATGAAGCTGCCGCCGCGGGCGATGACGGCCTGCTCGAGCTGGTCCATCGAGATGGGGCGGACCGTGAGCGGGCCGGTCGCGGCTGGTTGCTGGCTCTGGGACATGGCGGCAACCCTATCGACGCGGGCCGGTGCAGCCGCGAGGCAGCCGACGCTACGGCTGGTCGCGGGTCTCGGTCTCGACGGCGGCGCGCGCTGCCAGCCTGGCGCGTCGGATCCACCACAGCCCGAGGATGGGCAGGACGAGCGGCACGTAGCCGTATCCGGCGCCGAAGTGCGACCACACCGTCTTGTCGGGGAAGGCCGACGGAACGGAATACGAGATGGCCCCGACCAGCAGGACCCCGATGAGCTCG
>JAKDLQ010000002.1 GCA_030452775.1 Micrococcales bacterium
CGGTCCTCGGCAAGCAGACCGACACCGTCACCATGGCCCAGGGCGCGGCGACGGTCCGCGTGGCCGAAGCCTGCATCGAGTCCGCCACCACAGGCCAGACCATACTGCTCTGACCCGCCCTGCAGCCTTCACACCTACTCGGGGGAGGCAGCATCAGGGTTAGTCTGGGCCACCACGGTGAGCCAATCAGCCTTAGCGAGCGGAGACGGCAGTGAGCGAGCGGATCGCCTTACCGGGTCCCGGGCACTCACCTATGACGGCAAGCGAGTCGCGGCAGTACTGGGAGACTCGACACGCACGGGCCGGAGCTCTCGCCTCGGGTGGGCACATCAGCCACGACGAGAGCACCAACGCGATGTTCTACGCGGTGCGAATCGCTCGGCTCATCGAGGCAATTGGTCCCCGGACCAATCCGGGGCTTCCCTTGCGGATCCTCGATGCAGGCTGCGGCAAGGGGCACTTCTCGAGGGCGCTCGCCTCCTTCGGGCACCTGGTCGACGGCATCGACACGAGCGTCACCGCTATCGCCTCCTGCGAGGCCCAGGCGAGCGAGCGAGAGACGTATGCCGTGTCCTCGCTCTCGCAGTGGGGCCCGCCCTACCTCTATGACGCGGCCGTGTCCATCGACGTGCTCTATCACCTGATGGACGACGACGAGTGGGCGACGGCCGTGCGCAACCTCGCCTCCCTGGTCCGACTCGGCGGGATCCTCGGGCTCGTCGACCATGACCGGGACGAGGATCGGGTCTGGCAGAGCCACCAGAAGACCCGCTCGACGCGGCGCTACCGAGAGCTGTTCGAGGCCTGCGGCTTCGAGGCGCGCCGCTATGTGCGCAACGATTTCAAGCATGATCCTTCGGGGATGCACATCGCAGTACGGGTGGCCTGATGTCGATCGCCGAGATCATCGCGGAGTACGTTCCGGCGGTCGAGGGACCTCGCTCGATCCTGCTCCTCGCCGGGGCGCGACACCTCGCCGAGCGGGTGCCAGGCGCCGGGACGTACGAGCCGGGAGACCCGCGACCTGGAGGTGCGGCGATCCTCGTCGGAGCGGCCCGACCAGGCGGTGAGAGTGACGAGGTGGATACCGTCGCGACCGCAGTGCACGAGGGCGATGTCCTCGTGCTGCTGCTCGGCGCGACCCCGACCGAACTGCGCGTCGGACCCCTGGTCCAGTCCGTGACCGCTGGGGGGCTGCGCGTCGTGCGGATCGAGGAGTTGGAGGCGCCCCTTCGCGGCACGCTCCTGATCGCGTGCCGTGGGGCGCTGCTCCCGCGCGCGAGTTACCTGCTCGGCGAAGCGATCCCGGACACGGAGCGCGCATACGAGCGGCTCGCCAACGAGTGGGCGATCGAGGGTCTTCAGCTGCGGGCCGTCGCCGGCATGGTGGCGGCCGCACACGCCGCTGCCGAGGAGGCCGACCGGGCGGCGCAGGAGACCAGGCTGGCGGCGCAACAAGCCGTTCGATCGGCGCAGGAGGCCACTCGGGCGACGCAGGAGCGGGTCCGGGCCGCCGAGGACGTCGCTGACGTGAGGGGTCGGGAGCTCACCGCGCTGCGTGCGGAGCTGGCCGCACTGCATGCGGAGTTGGCTGTGGTTGCCAAGAGCAATCGCGAGTTGCGCGTGCTCGCAAAGCGAGGCCCAGGGTGGCGGATCAAGCGAGCCGCCGCACTGGTCAAGGACGATCCCGTCGAGGGAACGAAACACGTCCTCCGCTCCGTCACGGGTCGGGTCAGGGGCTGACAGCCCGTATGATCTGCCTGCAGTTCCATGACTCGTCACAAAGGGAAGGGGCCCAGTGAAGATCTGCGTTATCGCCCTTGGCAAGATCGGCCTGCCACTGGCGGTCCAGTTCGCCGACAAGGGGCACGAGGTGGTGGGCCAGGACATCAACGCGGATACCGTCGCCGAGGTCAACGCCGCTCATGAGCCCTTCCCCGGCGAGGCGCACCTTCAGGACAAGCTCGCCGAGTTGGTCCGGGCCGGGGCCCTGCGGGCGACCACGGACTACGGCGAGGCTGTGCCCGGCGCCGACGCGGTCGTCATCGTGGTACCGCTCTTCGTCGACGATGACGGCGCCCCGGACTTCGACTGGATGGATCACGCGACCCGCCAACTCGCCAAGCACCTGACCAAGGGCACCCTCGTGTCTTACGAGACGACCTTGCCGGTGGGCACGACCCGCAACCGTTGGAAGCCGATGATCGAGGAAGGCTCCGGGCTCACCGAGGGCGAGGACTTCCATCTCGTGTTCAGTCCCGAACGGGTGCTGACCGGCCGGGTCTTCGCTGACCTGCGCAAATACCCGAAGCTGATCGGTGCCCTCAACGCGGCTGGGGCCCATGTCGCCCGAGAGTTCTACGAGGCCGTGCTCGACTTCGATGAGCGGCCCGAGCTCGCCCGTCCCAACGGGGTGTGGGACCTCGGCACCGCCGAGGCATCCGAGCTGGCCAAACTCGCAGAGACCACCTATCGAGACGTCAACATCGGCCTGGCCAACCAGTTCGCGCAGTTCGCCGCGACGCAGGGCATCGACATCTACCGGGTCATCGAGGCCTCCAACTCCCAGCCGTACAGTCACATCCACCGTCCCGGTATCGCTGTCGGTGGGCACTGCATCCCGGTCTACCCGCGGCTCTACCTGCACACTGACCCCGATGCCAGCGTTGTCCGTGCGGCGCGCACCGCGAACGCGGCGATGCCGGCCTACACCGTCGGGCTGCTCGCGGGTGCGCACGGTGACCTCAGCGGCCAGACCGTCGCGGTCCTGGGCGCCGCCTACCGTGGTGGCGTCAAGGAGACGGCCTACTCCGGCGTCTTCGACACCGTACGGGAACTCGAGGCACAAGGCGCGAAGGTCTTCGTCCATGACCCGATGTATACGGACGCGGAGCTCGCGGAGCTCGGTTTCACGGCATACCACTTCGGTGAGTCCGTCGACGCGGCAGTCATCCAGGCCGACCATGGGGAGTACGCCTCGCTCGACCCGGCTCGACTGCCAGGCATCACGACCCTGGTCGACGGCCGCCACCTGACCCGAGCGCGGGACTGGCCCGGCGTCACCCATCGAGCCGTCGGCGTCGCGGCGACGGCGTCCACCGCGTGGTGACCGAGCGTTCCGGGCACCGGAGCGAGCCGCGACACGTGGGAGCGCCGCCGCCCACGAGTGGCCGCGAAACGGCCGGACGACGCAAGATCGTGATGATGGTGGGCAACGACATGGCCCACGACACCCGAGTCCTCAAGATGGGTCTGGCCATGGCCGACGCGGGTCTCGACGTCACCCTGCTCGGCTACGCGTCGTCCGGTATCCGGGAGGAGTCGCTTCTCGGCGAGGTTCGGATCCTGCGTGTGCCCGTGGCGTGGCGGCTGCGCGATGCTGCGGCTGCGCGCAAGAAGTCGCATCGCGAGCCGCATGTGCGCCTTGCGCTCGACCCGGCGCGACGCCGGGTGCTCGACCTCAAGTACGCGGTGCGGAGCCGAGAGACTGGCTCGGGCGGGGGAGGGCTGGCCAAGCTGCGGGCCAACAAGCTGCGCGCTGACCGCTTCGCCGCCCGCGCCCGAGCCGGTCTGGACCGGCGCGCCCACGAGGCCGAGAAGAAGCTCTGGCGTCTATTCGACGGCACGATCCACCGCACTGGAGTTGGAGTCGGATGGCGACGCGACCTGCCAGACATCGACGACTACGAGCTCGCCTTCGGGCCCGTGCTCGACCAACTCGACTGGGACGTGCTGCACGCTCACGACGTGCACCTCGTGGGCATCGCCAGCCGCGCCGTGGCCCGGCGGCGCGCGCGCGGGCAGGTCGCAGGATGGGTCTACGACTCCCACGAGTTCGTAGCGGGCCTCTCGATCTACGGGGGACGCACCGTGCGGCGGCGGGCCGCCTATCTCGACCTTGAGTCGGAGTACATCCATGACGCCGATGCGGTGGTCACCGTCACGGAGCCGCTGGCCCAGAAACTCCGGAAAGAGTACCGTCTGGCACGCACACCAGCGGTGGTCATGAACAGCCCCGTGCTCGGGGCCGGTACGCGCGACGTCGAGACCACCATCCGTGAACGGATCGGCCTGGCCGACGATGTTCCGCTCGTCGTCTACAGCGGCGGGGTCACCGCCGTGCGCGGCGTCGACACCGCGCTCGAGGCTCTGGTCGAGTTGACCGACGTCCACCTCGCGGTTGTCGCCGTTCCGCACAAGGCGATCCGGTCGGCTCGCCTGCTCGCCTCCCGCGCCGCGCAACTCGGCGTCACCGACCGGCTGCACCTGCTCGACCCGGTGGCGCCCGACGAGGTATCCGCCTTCGTCACGAGTGCCGATGTCGGCATCCTCCCGTTGCACCACTACGGCAGCCACGAGGTGGCCCTCGCCAACAAGCTCTTCGAGTACCTCCACGCGGGCCTGCCCGTCCTGGTCAGCGACTGCCGGGCCCAGGCGAGGTTCGTCACCGAGCACGAAGTGGGAGAGGTTCACGCCGCGCAGGACACCGCCTCGTTCGTCGCGGCACTGCGTTCCATGCTGGCTCGGCTCCCGCAGCTACGTGGGCGGATCGCTGCCGACGCCGAGCTTCTCGTCCCCTACGCATGGGACCGTCAGGAGGCGGTATTGCGCGAGGTCTACCGCGGACTGCTCGGGCCGGACGCGGTCCGCGAGCCGACGGGCTCCTCGAGCGGCCGGCTCGACGCGCTGTCTGAGCGCCCGTTGCTGCGCACGGACCGTCCATCGGTCGTCGGTCTCGGCCCGGCCAACATGGCGGGACAGGCGTGGGCGTGGGCCAAGGCGCTCGAGACACACGTGCCCGGTGTGCGCACCGAGGTGATGTCCGTGGATCGCGGATCGCCACTCGCGTTTCCTGCCGATGTCATCGTGCCGGCGGCGCGGTACGCGAAGGACTCGGCATGGGCTCAGGGCTTCGAGGCAAAGGCCCTCCAACACTGGACGCACGCACTGCTCGAGGCCGGCCGACCGGTGTTCGGGCTGCGCCACGGGCGCGATTTCAGCGGTGATGTTCCCGTGCTGCGCGCCGTGGGCATCGAGGTCGCGCTCGTGCTGCACGGTTCCGAGATCCGCAACCCACGTGGGCACACCGCGTATACGCCCTGGTCCCCCTTTCGTGATCCGGACGACGAGCTCACGGCGCGGCTGCAGCGCCAGTGGGACACTCTGCACCCGCTCGTGGCCGCCTTCGACGGGCCGATCTTCGTCTCTACACCTGATCTGCTCGAGGACGTGCCCGATGCGCAACTGCTCCCGGTGGTCGTCGACCTGCCAGCCTGGTCGAACGACCGGTCGCTGCTCGAGCGCGAACGTCCCGTCGTGTTGCATGCACCGAGCCGCGCATCGCTCAAGGGCACCGACCACGTCGAGGCAGCTCTCGGGCCGCTCGTCGCCGAAGGGCTGATCGAATACCGTCGTATCGAGGGGGTCGCGCCTTCGGACCTGCCTGCTGTCGTGGCCGACTCGGACATTGTGCTCGACCAGTTCAGCCTCGGCATCTATGGAGTCATGGCCGCGCAGGCGATGGCGGCCGGCCGGGTCGTCGTCGGTCACGTCACGGAGTCCTTCCGGGCCGCCTGGAACGAGCCAGTGCCCGTTGTCGAAGCGGCTCCGGATCGGTTGGGCGAGGTCGTTCGTGGTCTGCTTGAGCGCCGCGACGACGCCCGATCGATGGCTGCCGACGGTCGAGAATTCGTGGCCAGGGTCCACGACGGTCGGCGTTCGGCGCGTGTCCTGGCGCAGACGCTCGGCCTGCGCGGCGAGTAAGCCGAGCGCCAACTCGCCCTCCCGCGGGTCGTTTCTCTCGTTCCCAACGGGCCTGTTCCGTGCTGACCTTCTTCGCCCAAGACGCCGGCACCCACAGCCTGATCTACCACCACTTCAACTCCGTTACCGAGGCGAGAGCGTTCTGCGACGGGTTCTTCACCGACTACAACCACCTGCACCGCCACTCCGGGATCGGCTGGCACCCCGCCCGCCTCGGTGCACTTCGGCACCCATCACGACATCGCGACCAGCAACGCGCGCGAACCCTCGAGCGGGCACGGCGCGAACACCCGGAGTGCTTCACCCGCCGGCCACGCCACCGCGCATCCGGACCGAGGTCTGGATCAACCAACCATCGAAGGAGACCCCAGAAGCCAGCGACCCGCTCGCAGAATCTGTCTAACCATCAACTGTCTCATTTAGCTTGACAAATACCATTTTGAGTGGACATAACGTGGTTGACGCGACACGGTAGAGGCTCGCCAGTTCTTCGAAAGGACCCCCGTGCGTAGCATCCCTCGACTCCGTGTCGCAATCGCCACCACAGCGCTGGCCGTGGCCAGCTTCGTCGTCCCCGTCTCGAGCCCCGCCGCGCCGGCGCCGCACCCGGTCAAGACCAAGGTCGAGCGGCACGCGCTCACGGCGGCGAGTGGCGTCCCCGCGGCCCGGACGCTCTCGGCTGCCGACGCCGCCGCCGCACAGCAGCGCGCCGACGGCAAGCGCAGTCACGTGACCTCGGCATCGAGCGAGCTTGCTGTCCCGTCCGACCTCGCCGTCATTGGTGTCACATGGGCCAGGGGCGGCGGCTCGGGTGCCACGGTGCAGTATCGCCAGCGCGGCGCCTCCGGCTGGAGCTCATGGGCCTTCATCGACGCCGACGGGCAGGACGGCCCGGACCGGCCGGAGGCGGCCGAGCCCGGCGCCCGCTCGGGGTCGGATCCGATCGTCGTCATCGGCGCGAGCCACGTCCAGGTACGCCTCATCACCCCCGTTTCGGGCGCGGCCCCGGCGGCACCCGAGATCATCGTGGTCGACCCGGGCACCTCCGAGGCCGACCGGTCTGTCGGGGTGGCCCAGCCGGGCTCCGCGGTCGCCGCAGCCCGACGACCCGTGATCTACACCCGAGCGCAGTGGGGTGCCGACGAGTCCTTGCGTGAGCAGTCGGCGCCCACATACGGTGCGGTCAACGCCGCGTTCGTGCACCACACCGCCGGAACGAACAACTACTCGAGCGGGCAGGTGCCGTCGATTCTCCGCGGGATCTACGCGTTCCACGTGAATGGCCGGGGCTGGCGCGACATCGGCTACAACTTCCTCATCGACCGCTTCGGGCGCACGTGGGAGGGCCGTTACGGGGGAATGACGCGCGCCGTGGTCGGTGCGCAGGCCGTAGGCATGAACTACGACTCCTTCGGTGTCTCCGTCCTCGGCAACTTCGACATCGCCGGCGTCCCTGCGGCAGCGGTGTCGGCCGTCAAGGCGCTTGTCGGATGGAAGGCGCAGATCCACGAGTTCAACCCACGCGGCACCGCGCTCATCAACGGGAGGCGCTTCAACGCCGTGTCCGGTCACCGCGATGCCAACCAGACATCGTGTCCGGGCCGCTACCTCTACGCGCAGTTGCCATCGGTCCGAATCGCCGCGGGCGCCGCCGTCGCGGGCTTGCCATCGCTCAGCATCGACCGTGACCTGGACAACCGTGAGGGCGGTGACCTGCTCGCGCGTCGCGCCAACGGCGACCTTGCGCTCTACTCGAGCACCAACAGCGGAAGGCTGAAGGCCCCGGTCGTCATCGGTCGTACGACGGACCGCGACCTGCTCACCATCGCCGGGGACTTCGACGGCGGCGGCTCGGCCGACCTCGTCTCCCGGCGTCGCTCGGACGGGCGGCTGTTGCTGCAGACGGGCGACGCGACGGGTAACGGCAAGCCGGGCAGCGCACGGGTCATCGGGCACGGGTGGTCGGGCATGGATGTGATCACCGGCGCTGGGGACTGGGACGGGGACGGCAGACAGGACCTTCTGGCGCGGGTGGCCCGCACCGGTGCGCTTCGGCTCTATTCCGGCAACGGGCGTGGCGGCTTCAGGGCGTCTCGCGCGATCGGCTCGGGCTGGCAGGGCATGCGGTTGGTCACCGGCGTGGGGGACTGGGACGCAGATCGCCGTCCGGACGTGCTCGCCGTACACAAGAACGGCGTCGCGCGCATCTACCGCGGCAACGGTGCGGGCGGCTTCCTGCCCGCGATCATCCTGCCCGGCGACTGGTCCGGCTACCGCTCCGTGGTCGCAGTCGGGGACGCGAATGGGGATACGCGAGTCGATGTCATCGGGGTCACCGCTGGGGGCACGGCCAGGCTCGGAGCCGTCGGCCGCTCGGTCAACTCTGTGGTCTGGTCGAGTGTCCCCACGTCGCTGGCCGGGCTCGCCGTTTACACCGGGTGACTTGGACGACCCCGAGGCGACGGCCGACAGCGTGGCCGCCGGTGTGTCCTGCTCGTCTGCCCACCATCCCTAGGTGAGACGCCGAAGCCACGCTCACTTTACGCTCTTACCGCTACGAAGGAGTTGCGATGCAGACGCTCATTGCCTTTGCCGCGACCGGCGGGTTCTCGCGGCGGGAGGCGGAGGCGGGCATCGGCCGTGTGGAGCAGCACTACGCGACACTGTGGCGGGAGGCGGCCATACCGAACTGGCGGGTGGGCGACTCCAGTGGTCTGATGCTCTGGGAGGCAGCAGGGCCCC
Organism: Micrococcales bacterium; assembly: GCA_030452775.1. Classification (GTDB taxonomy): domain Bacteria; phylum Actinomycetota; class Actinomycetes; order Actinomycetales; family Dermatophilaceae; genus JAKDLQ01. The sequence continues at coordinate 8,506 of JAKDLQ010000002.1, forward strand.
TCTCGTTGTGGCCGGGCTGGTCAGCGACGCGTGAGGTGGCGGTTGCGTCTGTCTATGTGCCCCTCGGCCATGAACGCCTGACTGGCTCGGTGCCGCTGGCCGATGCTCCCGCTGCATTGGCCAACGCCCTACGACATCGACCGTCAGCAGTGCACGATATCGGTCCACCCTTCGTCCTCGCGGCCCGCGACGAGCGAACCGGTGACCTGGATGTGTTCAACGATGCCATCGGCGCCGGTCGGCTCTTCGAGGTGACCAGGGAGGGCCTGTGGGTGTGGAGCAACCGCCCCGTCGCAGCCCTGCTGTTCGCTGGTGTGACGGCGGCGCCATCAGCGACCGGCTGGCATCATCAGGCCGTCGCAGACGAGTTCTTCGGACTTCAGACGCCGTGGGAGGGGGTCCGGGCATTCGACGGCTCGACCCGCGTGCACTGGGACGGGCGGAAGCGTCGCCGCCTGATCACGTCGATCGACCTCTCGGCGACATGGGCCCGGCTCGATCGGCCGGATGAGCTCGCAGCCGAAGCCGCGAGTGCACTCAAGACCGTCGCGTCGTCGGTCGGCAGGCTGTACAGCCAGACGCCGGTGGTGGACCTGACGGGTGGACGAGACTCCCGCCTCGTTGCCGCCGCCTTCCTCTCTGCAGGCGCGGATGTCGTGCTGCACACCCACGACGCCGTGCCCGGGGACCTCAACACGGCGCTCGAGTTGGTGAACCTGATCCCTCTGGACCGACGGCCAGAACACGTCGTCGACCACGTCGCGGCGGCTGACGGGACTGGAGCCAGGCCTACGGTCGCGGCGCTCAGTCATGCGATCGCGTGGCATCGGTACGCGGAGGGTTTGCGCCCTGCGTCGTACCTGTACAGCCGCGCTCCCCGGACTCTTGACGAGGGTGTTCGACTCGTCGTGGGAGGGGCAGGCGGCGAAGCGGCCCATGGCTACTACTACCCGCGTGACCTGGAGGAGATCAAGAGTGAACCGCTCGAGCAGCGGATCGAAACCTTCGCTCGACGAGTCTTGACGCGGCATGCTCCGGCAGCGGGCCAGGCACCGGCCGCGCGCGACGCGGTGTATCAGCACGTCGCGACGGTGCTTCGTGGGCTGGCGGCGCGCGGGGTGACCGACAGCAGGATGCTCGATTTCTTCTACGTGCTCGAGAGGATGCGGCGGTGGGGGACCACGGGCGAACGTTTGGGCACGGTGTCGCCCCTGCTCGACTCCAGTTGGCTGCGTGCAGCCCTGTCGATCGGGCAGTCCGAGCGCCAGGCGAACGCCCTGCACCGCGACCTGCTCAGGGACCTCATGCCGAGCTGGGTCGATGTGCCGTTCTACCCGGGTGAGGTGGCGGTGTCGCCGCACTCACGACCATCGCCGACACCCGGCCTGATCCGGCTCGCCGATGCGTCGGACCGTCGCGACATCGAAGCCCTGCTCGACGCGCCCGAACTGTGGTCGGAGGCCTTCGATGTGACCATGATTCGACAGATGTGGGGCAGGTCCCTCGACGGTAGCGGCACACCTCGGGACGAGGCGACTCTCAAGGCCGTCATGTGGCGAGGAGGCTTCGGGGACTTCTGCGCCATGGTCAACGGGAGCGCTCCACCCGCGCGCTTGCCCCTTCCGAAGGTTCCAGAGGCATCTGCCCTCGTGCACCCGGAGCTCCCTGCCCTCGTGCAACCGGAACCACCTCCACGCCCGACGACGGAGGGGCGGGCCAAGAGCACGCTCCGCACAGTGCTGCGCCCGGTCCGCAAACTGCCCCTGGGTGATCGCGCAGTCAGATCCGCAGGGAAGCTGGTGCGGGGGACTCGGCGCCGTGTGTTGGTGCGGCTCGACCATGCCGTGATGACTCGCCATGACGGAGCCGATGACCCTGGGTCCGGGTGAAGCGATGCGAAGACCGCCCAGATCGGCGAGCGGACCAACCAGGGCAGCGCATCCCCATCGCCCGTCACCGGCGTGCGGGCTGCGTCACCCGCCGCCGTCCCGCCGCTCGTGCTTGCGACGATCCACTGGGCCTGAAGGATAGGATTTCTCACCAGTCCACGAGGCCTCACCCGCTGATTCTTGCTTGGCGTCCCGCCCACCTGGACGCACAGTTGACGACGAGAGAGAACGGAGGCAGGTCCCTATGCCGAGGCCGGTCGCCGTCGTGTCGCGTCTGCGCGGCCTAGCCCGTCTCGACAAGGCGAAGTGGCTGGCCCGCAAGGTCTGGGAGACCGGTCCGGCGGAGTACCGTGCCTGGGTCCGCAGGCTGCCGCTACGGGCGCACACCGTGCTCTACGAGTCCTTCGCCGGCAACGGGATGCTGTGCCACCCGGAAGCGCTCTTCCGTGGCCTGTTGGCTGACCCGGACCAGCAGCATCTCAAGCACGTGTGGGTGCTGGACGAGCCGAAGGAGCATCCCGCCACCGTGGCGGAGTTCGCCGATGACCCACGGGTGCGATTCGTCCGTCGAGGATCGCCGGCCTACATCAGGGCCCTGGCGACGGCGGGCCTGCTGGTCAACAACGCGACCTTCCCCGCACACTTCGGGAAGCGGCCGGGGCAGGTGTATGTCAACACCTGGCACGGCACCCCGCTCAAGGCCATGGGCTACGACGAGCCGCAAGGCGCGGTGGGCGCTCGCAATGTGCTGCGCAACTTCATGATGGCCGACTACTTGCTGTCGACGTGTCAGTTCATGTCCGAGCGGATGTACGAGGATGCGTACCGGTTGCGCAACGTGGCGCCGGGAACGATCATCGAGGAGGGCTCGCCCCGAACGGATCGGCAGCGCCTGGACGGCGCAGGTCAGGCGGGTGTCCGATCCCGGTTGCGTCGCGGCGGGGTGTCGCTTGATGACTCCGAGACCCTCATCCTGTATGCCCCGACATGGAAGGGAGAGTCGTTCCACACGCCGGTCGATGACGTGCGCGAGCTGGGTGCGCGGATGACCGAGCTCGAGCGGCTCCTGCCCCCCGGTCACCGGGTCCTCGTCAAGGTTCATCAGCAACTGGCCAGGATCGCCCACGACGATCCGTCCGTGGCCGGACGTCTCGTGCCCAACGACGTTCCCACCAATGAGGTCCTCGGCGTCACGGACGTCCTCGTGACCGACTACTCGAGCGTGATGTTCGACTTCGTCGCGACGGGTCGCCCGATCGTACTGTTCACGCCAGATCTTGAGCATTATGCGGGATCCAGGGGTCTCTACCTTGGCGCCGACGAGCTGCCCGGGCCACTGACATCGACGGTGGTGCAGATCGCCTCGGTGATCCGCGCCATCGGCAGCGGGACGGCGCCGGACCCTGCGGTCACCCACAATCGGGCGTATGCCGCCACGCGCGCCCGATTCGCTCCTCACGACGACGGGGCGGTGACCGAACGAGTGCTCGACATCCTCGTGCGCGGTCAGGCCCACGGGCGCCGCATGCATCCCGTGCGCCGGGACGGACGGCCCACGATACTCATCCACCTCGGCGGAATGATGACCAACGGGATCACCTCGTCCGCCCTCAACCTCTTGCACCACCTGGACCATGACGCGCTCGACGTGTCGATCATCCGCAATCACAGCCCGGTCCCGGAACGGGTTGCCAACGTGGCACGCATAGACCCGCGAGTGCGCCAGTTCATCCGGATCGGGGGGTTCGCGTCGGGGAAGGTGAACTACCTGCGCCAGCGCAGACTCATCTCCGGGCACGTGGACGACATGGACCCTTCGGTCGTGGTAGCGATCGACACCACGCTCGAGGCCGAGTGGGCCCGGACGGTCGGGTCGGCGACCTTCGACCACGTCATCGACTTCAGCGGCTACTCGCCACTGTGGGCCTTCCTCGTGGCGAACGCACCCGCCGGGGTGCGCTCGATCTGGATGCACAACGACCTGTTGGCCGACCAGCTACGCGAGGTCGATGGTCGCCGACCGCACGAAGCGAACCTCCGTGGTGTCTTCTCGTCGTATCGTCGATTCGATCGGCTCGTCTCCGTATCCGAGTCGCTGCGGCAGGTCAATGCGAGCAAGTTGGGCAAGTGGGCCCCTGCCGAGCGGTTCGTCGCATGTCGTAACGTCATCGATCACGAACGGGTGCGGGCAGAGGCAGTGCTCGATCCCCTGCCCGATGTGGCGCATGCCCTCGGGCGTGGGTTCACCTTCGTCACCGTCGGCAGGGTGTCTCCCGAGAAGAACCATGTGCGGCTCGTCGAGTCTTTAGCCGATATCCATGGCAAGATCCCAGAGACGAGTCTCGTCATCATCGGCACGGGTCCCATTATGTCGCGGGTGAGATCGCGGGCAGATGAGCTCGGCGTTGGGGACGCCGTCGCCTTCACACGAGGGCTGGCGAATCCGTGGTCCGTCATGTCTCGTTGTGACTGCTTCGTCCTGTCGAGCGACTACGAGGGGCAGCCCATGGCGATCCTCGAGGCGAGAACCCTCGGGCTGCCCGTCGTAGCAACTGACTTCGACACTGTCGCGTCGGCGTTGCCAACTGGCGAGGGCCTCGTCGTCCCGCGCAACACGGCCGGTGTCGCCGCGGGGATGCGGGCTGCTCTGGCAGATGAGGTGCCAAGGCCGCACTTCGATGCGGTCGCCTACAACGCCGTCGTCTTGGAAGAGTTCTATGACGCCATCGGTCTCGAGGTCGGGCGTCAGCCCGGCCCGGCCGCCGGTAGGCCATCAACGTCATCCCGCCGCTCGAACGAGGAAGGCAGCGGGAAGTAGGACTCGAGGAAGTCCCTTAGCATGGTCGACTGGTGAAGCGGGTCGACCGTCGATGAGTCCATGTCGTTGAGGCAGAACACATCGAAGTTGCGGCGCCGAAGTAGGCTCGCCAACCGATCCGGAGTGTCGGTCATGGCAATGTCCGCATAGAGGTAGCGAATCGTGCCTGGAACGGCTCGACCGGTGAAGTAGCCGTAGTAGTGCGCGAGGGAGGACGGGATGGCAATGTCACGGTCGCTGCGAAACTGTGCCATGGCGGTGTCCCGGTGCTCGGCCCGAAAGGTCTCCTCGATGTCGCGCAAGACCGAGCGTCGCAAGGAGTGGGATACGTGCTGCAACTTGTTGGTGATCTGATGGCCGAAGCGCACATCGATCAGCGCGCGATTGCGCTTGCCGGCCGCCATGACGGGCCAGTCCTGCGGAGAGGGGTCACCGAGGGACAGCTTTGCAGCCGAGAGGAAGAACAGGCTCAGGCCGTTGCTGAGGACGAACTGCTCGGGGACGACCGGGCGGCCGAAGAAGACGTCGTCGTTGAGGTAGAGGAAGTGCTCAGCTAGCCCCTCGATGTGATGCAGCTGAGACTCGATGGCATGGGAGTTGAAGGTCGGCAGCCTACCTCGAGGCCCGAAGAGCTCCGGATGGCTGACGACGGTGAGCTTGGGATGTGTGGTGTCGAGCCACGTCGGCACCTGGTCGTCGGTGACGAGATAGACATGTCCCACCCACCCGGCATACATGTCCAGAGACCTCATCGAGTACCGCAGCTCATCGCGTGAGGTATAGCGAGAGGGGTTCTGAGCCAGTGGGTTGATCCTACCGAGACCCGAGGCCTGCTTGAGCGCCTCCGCCTTGCGTCTGCGCCAGTCTGGATCGTCTCCGTCCACCCAGGTGTACACCACGTCGATGGGGAAGGTCACAGACTCTGCATGGGGAGCGGTCAAGGAGGCGAGCATCGGGCGCGGAGTCCCGTCCACCGCTCGGTCGGTCGTCGTTCGCTGATCCGGCTGGATCATGTCGAACCATCGGTTCGGCGCAGGGGCCACCCACGTCCCGGCCGGCATCGACTCTCCGGCAGGCCCGGGAGACTCATCGTGATCGGTCTCGCGCCAGAACTGCAGATCGCAACCGAGCTCGTCCCCGCCGAGAAGGACCCCGCCAGGGGTCGCCAGCGCGCGGAAGATGCGTAGCTCGTCCCAGTTCGCGGGAATCGTCTGGTGGCCGATGATCCCGCGTCGTCGTGCCCTTCCGCCGGCGACGCGCGCGTAGTAGACGCCCTGATCGGTGAGATGTTTCGTCAGGGCGGCCCGGGCGCGGTCCGCATCCCGCTCTGAGACGGCGACGAGTCGACGGCGGTTGGTCGCTGCGTCGATGACGACGTAGTGGATACCGTCCGCTTCCAAGGCGTCTGCGACGAGATCGAGATGAGCGGCGAGCACGTCGGTGGACAGAAATGCTTGTACGGGGTGGGCCAGCCAGTTGTGGGCGCCGTGCGCGATGGGGATGGCCTCGCCGCGGATGCGCTTCGGCACCCGTGAAAGCACGCGCCGGCTCCGGAGCCGGCGCAGCCGCTGCTGCGGAGCTGTCGTGCCGTGGACGACGGGGCCCATGACACGCCAGAGCGAGTCAGGAGCGGCCTTGATCACCTTCCTCCTGACCGACTCCGGCACCAGGTCGGCCATGCCCGACATCATCCGCTCATCACGACCTCATCAGCTCGTCGACGACCCGGACGGCGGCTCGCCCGTCGTCCATGGGCGCGTACCGCTGCGCGAAGGCGGCGATCCGGTCCACGGCCTGCGCGTCGGGAGCAAAGCCCGCCCGCACGGCGGCCCAGAGATCCTCAGGGGTTTCCACGATAGGCCCTGGTAAGGACTCCGCGGTGTAGTCGAGATAGAAGCCGCGGAGCGTGTCGCGGTAGCGATCGAGGTCATATGCGTAGAAGACGATGGGGCGGTGCAGGATCGCGTAGTCGAAGAACACCGACGAGTAGTCGGTGACGAGCACGTCGCTCGCGAGGAACAGCTCCTGGATCTCGCCTTGGGCCGACACGTCCATGACTCTCTTGCGCAGCTCCGGCGGGATCGTGATCTTGTTGTCGACCAACACGTGCATGCGCAACAACAGGACTGTGTTGTCATCGAATGCCTCCGCGAAGTCCTCGAGGGCGAATGGCAGATCGAATCGGAACCGCCCCCGGCGCCTGCCCTGCTGATCGTCGCGGAACGTCGGCGCATAGAGGATTGTCTTCGCGTCGGCGCGCAGCCCGAGTCTGCGGCGGACCGCAGCGCGCGACTCGGCTGCACGGTCGGGATCTGCGAGGACGTCGTTGCGAGGGTAGCCGACCTCGAGAACCGGCCCGTCGTATCGGAAGGCACGGCGGAAGGCGGCGGTGGCGTAGGGGCTCGGTGACAGCAGTGCTGACCACTGTCGCATGGCGTTCGTCACGCGTTGGAGGTATCCCGGGTCCCGACCGTGGATCTCGGGCAGGTCGTGCTGCATCCGTTTGAGCGGCGTGCCGTGCCAGGTCTGGATGAACACCCCATGACGTCGGCGGCGCATGTAGTGCGGGAAGTTCTGGTTGTTGACCCAGTACTTGGCCCTCGCCAGGTACCAGTAGTACTCGGGCGAGAGCCGCTGCACCGTGATGGTGTTGTGGTCGGTCACCGGCAGTCTGCCGTCGTAGACCCACACCTTCTTGCGGGGATCTCGGCGCCGGAGCAACTCCTCGTAGATGTAGCGGGGACTGTCGGCGTACTGTTTGCCCAGTCCGCTCTCGAAGACGATGATGTCGCGGTCCATTGGGAGCCGCTGATACAGCCACATCAGCCTGCGCATCGCGGGCGAGTAGGCCTTTGTCCGCCGAAGAGTGCGGGTGGCGAGGGTGCGCAGCTCCGGGTCGATGACTCGCTCTGTCGGGGGGTGCCTCTTCGCGGACAGCACGGCCTGGTGGATGCGCTTGCAGTTGTTGCGGTCCCGGTGGTCGATGAATCGGTCCGCCCGCCGCGCGTACTCCTCCGGCATCGTCGCGCCGTCCGCGAGCGCCTCGGAGATCCGCTCGACGATGTCGTCCGCGAAGAAGCCGATGGGCCCGGGCAGCTCTCGGTCGAGATCGATGTGTGAGCCCTCGGATCCGAGGAAGCGTTCACGGTCGAACTGGAAGTAGATGACCGGCTTGCCGAGGAAGCTGAAGTCGAACCCGACGCTGGAGTAGTCGGTCACCATGATTGCGCTCTGCTTGATGAGGAGCTGGACGTCAACCTCACCCTGGGAGACCACCCGGACGCCGGCATCGGCGAAATGGGTGTGGAAGTGCTGCATGTTCGGATGCAGGCAGAAGATGATCTGCGCGCCATGGGCGTTGGCGACGTCACGCAGGCGCGGATCGTTGATCAAACCCTGCCACTCGCGACGGTACTGCGACTCCTCGAAGCCGGCCGGGTCTTGGAGCCAGTCGCGCCACGTGGGGATGACAAGGATCTGGTTGGTGACCAGCGGGACGTCGTCAGCGAACAGGGAGTCGAACCTGGAGAGTCCCGTGATCGGCACGTCGTCGGGCGCGTAGCCGAAGTCACTGACGATGTACTCCTTCTCGCGCGCCGAGCTGACGAGGAACAGGTCGGTGTCGAACCCCGAGACGTGCTTGCCGTAGTTCGGCACCATCCACTTCGTGCCCATGACGCCGTGCTGGAGGAAGACCTTCGCCCCGTTCACGGCTTTGCGGAACTGGGGCAGCCAGGTCGGGTACAGGTAGTCGGGGTGATGCGACCCGATGAAGCGCTCTGCCCGCAGCGCGAGTTCGATGTGCTCCTTCGACCGGTGCCAGATGACGTGGTCCAGACCCTCGAGGTTTCGCACCTCGGGTGAAGACCGGTCGATGACGTAGTACGCGTCGACCTCGCGGTGGTGACGACGGAGGTAGCGGAAGAAGGCCAGGCCCGTGTCCTGAGCCTTGTAGGGCCGTTCTCCGACGAGCCAGACGGGCCGCCCCTCCCGGCGGGCCTTGGACCGTAGCCTCGCCGTCCTGCGCTGCAGCAGTTCGAAGCCGTCGGTGTCGAGGACGTCGATGTGGAAGGAGGTCCGCTTGGCCTTGAAGGTGTAGTACGGCGTGATGGCCACCGTCTTCGGACCTCGATTGCGCCAGCCCGCCCTGACGGACCTGCGTAGGAAGTAGGGGGTGTTGCCGATCCGGACTCGGTGTGGCTCGTTCGAGTCCTGGGTGGTGATCTCCAGCCAGGCATCGAGGACGTCGTTTGCTTCGAGGGCTTCGAGGGGGCCGGCACCGATGTCGAGAGTGGCTCGCAGGGCGGTATGTCGCAGCCCGAACCGTCGACAGGTGCGCACCTCGTCGGGGGTGGTCGCCGCCGGCGCTTCGAGGCGCAGACCGGTGGTCCGGCCGAGGAGGACCAGGTGGGCCTGGAGAATGTCGCAATGCCGGCTGGCCACGTCGCCGGCGAGCTCGAGGCGACCATCCTCGACGGACAGTTCGCTCACGTACACGGCCCCGAAAGGGATCAGCGGCCGGTCGATGGCGATCTGGACCCATCCGCGGCGGTTGACATAGGGACGGTAGGTCCGGCCCTCGACGGTGACCGGGCGCAGGGCCCCGATGTCGGACTCGACGAATCTACCGATCGGGATGAGTCCCACCCACTGCGCGTCCCCGGACACCTCATGCCGGGCCACAGCTGCGGCAAGCTCCCCGCCGGTGCCCGGCTGCTCCAGATCCAGCTGCCTGGCGTCCGGATCCAGTTGCCCGGCGCTCGGCTGCCCCGTGAACGGGCCCACCCGCCGCGCGTAGCGAGGCATCGCCGATGCCGCGCAGTGCACACGGACGAAGAGCCGAACGAGCAGGCCTGGCGGAACCTTGCTCTGCGGGTCGGCCGCCTCGCCCGCCTCGTCGCCGTCGGTCGGCAGTGCGATATCAGCCAGGGTCCGCAGATCGAGCTCGACTCGCGTCCGTGTCACGCCTTCGTCGGCGGCGCCCGAGGGCATCTCGTGCAGCGAGGCGAGATCGCGCCACTCGTCCGGGCCGGCCGTAGCATGTGCGACGAGAGTCGTCAGCCGCAGCGTTGCGTGGGTGCTCATCACAAGCGTCACAGTTGCCTCGTCCTGCCGCACCGCCAACCGATGAAGCTCGCGTCGTCCCGAGGCCGGACGACGTTCGATGAGCCCTTGCACCGTCAGGCCGGCGGCGATCAGTGCTGATCGTGTGCTGCGCACCGATGGGTCCTCGATTCCTCCTGTGGCAGGCGTGCGTCGTTCGCCACGAGGCTACATTGCCTGTTACCTCCGGGTTCGATGGAGCGGCACCTGCCGTGCGCGATCCCCACGCGCCGCGCCTCCATCGACGCCGCTGCGCCACGGCATAGACTGCCGGACGGCACCTGGGCCACCGCGTCCGGGTCGATCAATGTCAGAGCTGTTTCCGAGCTGCGAGCAGAGAGGGTCCGGTGACATGATCCTCGTGCGCCAGTTCAGGGGGCTGATGGCCAACCGCCAGGTGTTGCGGACACTCGTCAAGCGCGACCTGCGGGTGCGCTACGCGCGCAGCATGCTCGGATACGTGTGGACCATCCTCGACCCGCTCGCGATGTCGCTGATCTACCTCGTCGTCTTCACGCTGATCTTCACCTCGAAGCGAGCGGGCAACCAGCCCTTCTTCATGAGCCTCATCATCGGCATGCTCGCGTGGCAGTGGTTCAACCAATCCCTGACAGAGACCTCCCGGGCCCTCTTGTCAGAGGCGAGACTGGTCCGTTCCACGAGCCTGCCTCGTGAGCTGTGGGTGGTCCGCGTCGTGCTGGCAAAGGGGATCGAGTACATCTACTCCCTGCCAGTCATCATCTTCTTCGCGGCGTTCTACATAATCCGCGGGGAGCTTCGCCTGAACTGGACTCTCGTGTACTTCCCCGTCGCCGTCCTGCTCATCTTCCTCCTCGCCACCGGGATCGGGCTCATTCTGGCTCCGGTCACGGTCCTGGTCACCGACATGACGCGGGTCGTGCGGATCGTCATCCGGATGACCTTCTACGCGACCCCGATCCTCTACAGCGCTCAGGCCGCGCCTGAGGCCCTGCGCCGGATCCTTGTCTTCAACCCGCTCAGCGGGATCATGGAACTGCTTCGGACCGGCTTCTTCGACACCCAACACGTCTCTCGCGCGGCGGTCCTCGTCTCCGTGGTCGCGAGCGTTGGGGCCGTCATCATCGGGAGCGCCCTGTTCACCCGCCTCGAGCCTGCCGTCCTCAAGGAGATCTAGGTGAAGCCGGTCATCGAGGTCCACGACCTCGGCATCGAGTTCTACCGCGGGAGGAAGCGGCGGATGTCGCTGCGGGAGATGATCCTCAAGCGGCAGAACACCTCCCCCCGCGATACGTTCTGGGCCTTGCGCCACATCACCTTCGATGTCCAGGCCGGCGAGGCCGTGGGTCTCATCGGCGGCAACGGTGGAGGCAAGAGCACTCTGCTCAAGATGATCGCCGGCGTCCTCATCCCCGATGAGGGCTACGCCAGAGTCCGTAAGGGAGTCGCGCCACTCATCGAGCTCACCGGTGGCTTCCTCGGAGAACTCACCGCCAGGGAGAACGTCTACCTCGCCGCCGGCCTCCACGGCATGCCCACCGAGGAGGTCGACGAACGCTACGAAGGGATCGTCGACTTCGCCGGCCCACAGGTGAGGGCAGCGATGCAGATGCCCTACCGGCACTTCTCCTCGGGCATGAAGGTCCGGCTCGCCTTCTCCCTCATCACGACGCTCGATCAGCCCATCGTCCTCGTCGACGAGGTCCTCGCGGTCGGTGATCGGTCCTTCCGCGAGAAGTGCTACGTCCGGATGGAGGACATGCTCAGCGGCGGCAAGACCCTCTTCCTCGTATCGCACAGCGCCGGAGATCTCAAGCGCTTCGCCGAGCGCGGCCTCTACCTCCGGGGCGGCGGACTCGTCGCGGACGGGCCCATCAAGGAGGTGCTCAAGGAGTACCACCGGCACACGGACGCGAATTCGTGAGGCTGGATGAGGGGCCGTTCGTCGGTAGCAGCAATGCCCGCGCCCTCCGTGTCTCCGGAGATGGTGGGACCGCGGTGGTCCTCGGAGGTGCCCCGACCGACAGCCTGATCGAGACGCTGGGTGCTCTGGGGACGGTCGATGTCAGGCGGTGCGACGCCGATCCCGTCAGCTCGCTCCGTTCCCTCGCAGACCTCGCGTCGCAGCGCGCCGACCGGCCACTCCTACTCGTCGCCGCCGACCTGGACATCAGCCCGGTCGCCTTGCTGGACCTGCTCGACGTGCCCACCGATCGCACCGCGACGCTGACCATCACGCGGGGCGCCCTCAGCGGCCCACCACAGCATGCCGCGCCCATCCGGGTGTCGCCGCACGACCGTCTCGTGCACTCGGTGGGGACGTCACGACATGTCGTGTCCAACCCGACGGCCTATGCCATCGGTGTCGTGCGCGTCCGTGGCGCCGACCGCGAACGAGCGGCAGCAGCGTGGCGTGAGGGCGCGGCGATCCTCACCGCAACCGGGCTCCCCGCCACCGCGTCCACTGCGGCCGGCCCCGTCGATGAGCGCGATGAGCGGGCCGTCGAGCCCTTCGATCTGGCTCTGCTGACGCTGGTCCGGGCCGGACTGGCGGTGCAGGGCGCACCCGTGGGACCGTATTCGATCCGGCGCGGTGAGGACGTGGCGCCAGGAGCCTTCGGATCCGCCTGGCAGCAGCGACTGCGGGCCGCGTCGCGGGGCAACGACGGTGCGTTCTCGATGGCCGTGGTGCGCCCGGTGTCCCGCAGGCTCACGGCATACGGGCTGGGCCACGGTTGGACCCCCAATGCCGTCACCATCGTCAGTCTCCTGCTCGGGCTCGCCGCCTGCGCCCTGGCGGCGACCGACGATCGGTTCATGTGGATCCTTGCCGCCGTGCTGCTCCAGGCCTCCCTTGTCGTCGACTGCGTGGACGGCGAGATTGCGCGGTTCACGCGCCGCTACAGCGCCTTCGGCGGCTGGCTCGACGGGGTGAGCGACCGCATCAAGGAGTTTGCGATGGTCGCGGCCGTCGCCTGGGTGGCGGTCCGTCGCGGGGAGCCGCTGTGGATGCTCGCCATCGTCCTGCTCGCCCTGCTCGCGATCCGGCACGTCGAGGACTACGCCTACACCAGGAGGGTTCGCCTCGCCCATGCGGCGCAGACGCCCGACCTCGTCGGGCTCGACGTCTCCCGCGACCTGGGCCCGGACTCGGCCCGCACCACCGTGCCGTCGCCCCCGGCCGGGCGGGCGGTCGCGGCTCACAAGCTCAAGCAGGTGCTGCACCTGCCGGTCGCCGAGCGCTACCTCATCATGTCACTCGGACTGCTCACCTTCAGCCCGGTGCTCTTCCTGTGGGCACTGTCGGTCGCGGTGGCACTGGCGCTGCTCTGGACCCAGACCGGCCGGATCGCTCGCGCGCTGGCCCGCCGGGACCGTTTCGATCCCACCCATCCGGACCTGCACCTGGGCGAGTTGCTCGACCTCGGTCTGCTCGCCGGCCCGGCCAGGTCCTTCACCGAGCGGTTGGCCGGCCGGCGATTTGCATGGCAGCTGCCGGGGTTGCTTCTCGCCGCCGAGACCGCGGCGGTGATCATCGCGCTCAGCGACGTCCCCGACCGGGCGCGCTGGGTGGGCTACGCCTGGCTGGTGGCGGTCTCCTGGCATCGCTACGACACGGTCTATCGTCTCCGTGAGGTGGGTCGAGTTCCCGCATCCTGGGTCGGTCGGGTCACCCTCGGGTGCGTGCTGCGGATCGTCCTGCTGCTGGTTGTGGCCACCGTGGGTGGGCCGATGGCGCCCATCCTGGCGTGGGGCGCCCTCGGGCTCATTTGTGCGTATGCCGCTGAGTCCACCATCGCCTGGACGAGCGCGTCCCGTCCCTCCCACCGGCCGCGCCACGAGGTGACCGCATGACGCACGACCCCGCCGACGACCACCCGAGGCTCGCGCAGCTGCGTGCAGTCGCCCAGCCGCCCGAGCACATCGCGCGATACAACGCCGAACACTGGGCGGGAGCTCTGTATATCCGGCATGTGTCGATCTATGCCACGCGGGCGTTGTTGCCGACTCACATCACCCCGAACGGGGTCACCTGGCTGATGATCGCGGTAGGAGTGCTCGGCGCGCTCGCCCTGCCGCTGCCCGGCCTCTGGGGTCCGGTCATCGCTGTCGTCGCGATGCAGGCCCAGATCCTGCTCGACTGCTCCGATGGAGAAGTGGCCCGGTGGAGGCAGCGGTTCTCGCCTGCGGGGATCTATCTCGACCGGGTCGGTCACTACCTCACCGAGGCGACGATCCCCTTCGCCCTCGGCCTACGGGCAGACGGCTGGACGTGGGACCGGCCGACGGAGGTGGGCGGCTGGACGGTGCTGGGCCTCATCGTCGCCGTGCTGGTCCTGCTCAACAAGGCCTTCACCGACCTGGTCCACGTGGCGCGGGCCAAGACCGGCCGCCCGATGCTCGAGGATGTCGCCGAGAGCGCCCGCTCGCGCGTGTCCGGGATGGCGGCGATCCGCCGGGCGTTCGGCTACGTGCCGATCTTCCGGGCCTTCATCGCGGTGGAGGCGACGCTGCTTGCCCTCGCCGCGGGCATCGTCGATGTCGTGGCCGGGAGCCTGGTGGGAACCCAGTGGCTTGTCATCGTCATGGTGCCGCTCGCCGTCGTCACAGCGGTAGGGCATCTGCTCGGTGTGCTGACCAGTTCGAGGCTGGACTGACGTGGGCAGTCCGAATGATGTGGTGGGAGAGAGTGCCGGTCGTGCCCGGTGCGCGACGGCAGTCTTCCAGTGGGCCCAGGAGCACGGTGAGGTCGGGGGAGTCCGCACCAGTCACGACCAGCTGACCCGGTCCCTGCGCGACGCCGGGCATCAGGTGCGCTACGTCGACACAGGGTCGATGACCAGGGCGGCCCGGGCCCTGCCGTCCGCCGCTTTCACCAGGCCCGCCCTGCACCTGTTGCACCTCACCCGACTGTGGCGCGCGGTCATCCTCGCCCCGCTCTCCGCCGCTCTCCGAGGGCGGACGGTACTCGTCCTGCATTCGGGATCGACCCGGCGTCAGGTCGATGGCACGTGGCCCATGCTGCGTAGGGTGCTGTGGCGAGCGCTGCGGGCGTACGACGAGATCTGGACGGTCAACGACGAGATCCTCGCCCTCCTGCCACCAGCCTTGCGCGCACGAGCGACGGTCGTCACACCCTTCGATGCGTCGATGGCGAGCTGCGGAGCTGATACCGGCCGGGATCCGCACTCGATGGCGATGGCGACCAATGCGGGCCTCGCGCACTACAACGCCGACGTGGGGATCGAGGTCGGCCGCCTCGTCCGCACCGCGTGGCCAGACCTGACCCTGACGATTCTCGCCTACGGCAACGATGGACCGGACCTGGCCCGGCTGCGAGAGCGCGTGGCCACGGAGCGATGGATCACCATGCCCTTCGACCTGCCGCGGGGCGAAGTGAGCGCGGTGCTGCGTCAAGCGGGGACGTTCTTGCGGCCGACGTCCTGGGACGGCGACTCGGTCATCGTCCGCGAGGCACTCGCCTCGGGTGCGCGCGTCGTGGCCAGCGATGTCGCACCCCGGCCGCGCGGCGTCGAACTCGCCCCCCTCGAGCCGGTCGCGCTCGCCGAGGCAGTCCTGCACGGGGGGACACCGAGCGAGGGCCTCGGTGTCACCGAGACGACGCTCGCACAAGCCGCCACGGCCGCACTTGCTCGGCTGGGGAGCTGAACGACTCACTGCGCGGCTGGTCACGCGGCCGCTTCGGGTCGCACGTTGGCCCTGGTGGAGAGACAGGTCCCGTCGGTCCAGGGCTACTGCCGCCGACGTGGCCGCTGTCCGCCGGTGATGCGTTCGATCACCCGCCGAGCTGGCTTTGTTGGCCCACGAAGGACCGAGCCGTCCACAGCCGGCGTGATCTCTGGCGTGGACACCGACTCGTCCTTGATCGAGAGCGCACCGTGAATGGTCGCATAGATGCGATAGGGCCGGCGTTGCGTCACCCGCATTCGTCCGAACCGGACCCGGATGGCGGACTGCTCGTCCGGACCACGCAAGGACAGGTCATACAACTGGCCGGTCCGGCCAGCTGGCAGAGTCAGTCGCCAGGTCCTGTCCTGCAGCACCTGCTCGCTCCCACCGGACGTGCCTCGCTCGTCGACCAGCAGCCTCGTGCCTTCCGCCACGGAGTCCATCGCATGCAGCACGAGCGTGTCGCCCTCCCACTCGGCATGGCTGATCGGGCCTTCCGGCCGAGGCGGTGCGTTGAGGACGTCGGTCCACTCGCGGACGTACCGCTCGACGGTGAAGTGCTCGAGTGTGTCGAAGCACCCTGCCGAGAGCCGGGCCCGCAGCGTCGGATCACGTATCACCTGGATGATCCGGCGCGCCAGCCCGGCCTGGTCCCCGAATGGCGCGAGGTAGCCGTTCACGCCGTCTTGCACGACCTCACCGGGCCCGTAGTTGGAGTCGTAGGCGACGACCGGGACGCCGAACGACATGCTCTCCACCAGCGTGAGCGCGAACCCCTCCGACGCGGACGTGAGCAGGGTCATCCCGGCCGATCCGTAGATCTTCGCCGGGTCGCTGGTGAAGGGCATGAAGCGCACGGACTGCGTGAGGCCCAACTCTTCGACGAGGCTTTCGATGCGCTCCTCCTCCTCGTCTCCATAGCCGAAGCCGAAGATCTCGAGGACCGCATCCGGAACCTCGGCCGCAACCTTCTCGAACACCCGGACGGCCTCGTCGATGCGCTTCTTCGGGTGGATCCGGGCAACGACGACAAGACGCAACGGGTCGACCTCGACCGTGGACGACGCACGTGGCGGCGCAACCCCTTGGATCGCCCGGATCCGGTCCGCGTGACCGAAGTCGGCGATGATGTCCCGTCGCTGCGCCTCGGTCCACACGACGAGCCGATCCCAGCCGTCGAGCCCTCGCAACAGTCGGGCCCAGGTCGGTGACACGCCCGACCCGGCCACGTAGGGAGGAGCCAGATGGTTGCTGTGTGCCACGGCGATCTTGGTCAGCCTCGGGTGATCGATGGCGCGAACGGCGTCATCGAGGTTCTGCGCGGGCAGGTTGTAGAGGTTCTCACGGAACTCGGAGCAGATGACCGCACTGCGCTCCTGTTCGACGATGCGTTCGAACGCGTGGGTGTAGAGCGCGCCGGTGCTCGCGAAGGCGAGCGGGTCCTCGCCGAACACATGGGCGCTGGTCCAGTCCGGCTTGCCTGGCGTCTGCCAGATGGTCAGGAAGCACCTGCCGTCCCGGCCGATGTAGTGCTGGACGACCGGCGAAGTCGAGGCGCCCCGGAATACGGTGGTGCGGACGATGCGTCCTGCGCCGTCCATCTCGTCCCGCTGCATGCGAAGTCGGTCCGGGCCGAAGTGATCGACGACCGCAGGGACCCTGTTCGCCCGCAGCCGCACATACTTCTCGTACCTGCCGTCGCGAAAGAGGCGGAAGGCTCGGCCAGTCGCGTCCGCGGGGAAGACCGTGTAGTCGTCCGCGCCGATCGTCATGACCGGGCGGGTCTCTGCAGCCAGGCTTGTGTCCAGGGACGTGAGGACGCTGCGCACGTTGACGTCGGGGTGTAGGTGCCCTGCACTCTTGAGCTGTGCCACGTCTGCCTCCAGTGCTGGCTGGAACCCGAGGACCTCGATCCAGATCTCATCGAATGCCTGATGCTCGGCGAGCAGGTTGGCGCGGGTGCGGACCGCCTTGACCAGGCCGCCTCGCTTGAGCGCAAGGGTGTTAACGATGAAGTGGACGATGGGCGTCATCCGCTCACAATAAGGGCGTGTCGGACCGGGCCCGCCGGGCCGCGGGTAGGCTCATGCCGCGTTCTCGACACCGGTCGGGGGCGCTCCAGGCAAGTTGCGTGCCGAGGAGAGGGCTGCCATGAGTATCCGCACCGTCATCACGTTCGGCACTTTCGACGTCTTCCACGTCGGCCACGTCCGGGTACTCAAGCGTGCCGCGGCGCTGGGTGACCGCCTCGTCGTCGGCGTCTCCGGCGATGCCCTCAATGTCGCCAAGAAGGGACGCCCGCCGGTGTTCTCCCAGGAGGAGCGGCTCGAGATCGTCTCCAGCCTCGCGGTCGTCGACGGGGTCTTCCTCGAAGAGTCACTCGAGCAGAAGCGCGACTACATCCTCGAGCACGAGGCCGACGTGCTCGTCATGGGAGATGACTGGGCCGGGAAGTTCGACTGGGTCAGCGACGTGTGCGAGGTGGTCTACCTCGCCAGGACGCCGTCGGTATCGACGACCGGCCTCATTGAGCACATTGCCGGGTTGCCCTGAGCCGCCCTCAGGTCCCGTCCGCGTCAGGGGTCCGGTCCGGGCCAGGATCGCGCGTGGGGGGGCTGCGCCTCGCGCCCGGGGGCCCGTCTCGGCGCAGCGCCTCCTCGATCGCGAGAGACCTGACTAGCCTGCGGAGGTGCTGCTCCGTCTCACTGAGCCGAAAATAGAGACCGAGGCTGGTCAGCACGAAGACGACGATGAGTCCGTAGAGGAGCAGGTCGGTGCCTCGAGTAACGCCCAGGACGTTGGCCAGGCCCTGCGGGATGTCGGGGTCGATGATGGACGTCACAGCCATGATGGCCAGCGCCAGCACGAGAAGTCGTGATCCCGCCCGGAGTCCAACGCGCTGACGGTGCCTGAACACCATGGCGAGGATGAGCACGGCCGCGATGATCAGAGGAATCTTGATCCATTGCATCAGCGCCCCCGTAATACCTTGTCGATGAGCACGTCTATGCCGATGTTCACCGAGTTGATGGACCTTTGACCCTTGCTCCGCGAGTAGTCCGTATACCTGACGTGCACGGGGAACTCGGCGAATGTCGTCTGGTGCTCCGACATTCGGGTGAGGAACTCGCTGGCCCAGCGCATGTCATGCGCCGTGAGATCGAGTATCTGTGCGAACGACCGTCGAAAGACTCGTAGGCCTTGGTGGGCGTCGGTCAAGGAGATTCCTGAGGTGACGCGTTCGAAGGTGATGGCCGCCCTGAGCAGTGCCCGTCGCGACGTCGACATGCCGTCCACCGACCCCAGGAAACGTGAGCCGATGAGCACCTCGACGTCCACTTCACGAATGCGGTGGACCATAGCGACGACGTCCTCGACCTGATGCTGGCCATCGGCATCGAAGGTGACGAAGATCTGAGCGTCCGGGTCGCGAAGGGCAAAGTCGACACCAGTCTGGTAGGCGGCCCCGGCACCCAGGTTCACAGGGTGCTGCACGAGACGGGCTCCCGTCGCGGCGATCTCGGCCGCGGAGTTGTCCCGCGAGCCGTCGTCCACGGCAACGACATTCGGGAAGTGCTCGCGCACTCGCTGAATGACTCCTCGAACGACGGGGCCCTCGTTGTAGCAGGGTACGATCACCCAGACGTCGTCATTGAGGTGCGTAGGACCTGAATTCATCAAACCCCGACCCTCCGAATGCGGTGTGCTGGCCTGCTTGCCGGGAAGTCCGGTCCGGCCCCACGGCGACCCAAGCCTCTGGCTCGGGCCGGCTGATAACCTCGCCGACGAATGGTTGACGGCGCTCGCACTCCAGACACCGCATCCTACCCGAAGAGAATTGGGGACCGTGAACACCTGCACGCGTAGCGTCATTCTCCTCGGCTATGGGGATGAACCGTTCCTGGAGGAGGCGCTCGCTGCCACCGAGGCCGACTGCGCGCGGCTGGATGAGATCATCCTTGTCGACAACGGCATCGCTGGACGCTCGAGACGGGAGTGGGCGTGGCCAGCGCGAGTCCGGATCGTCGGGGAAGGCGAGAACAAGGGTTTCGCTGGGGGCTGCGTGCACGGTGCCGCTGCTGCTACCGGAGACGTCTTGGTGTTCGTCAACTCTGATGCGATCGTGCAACGTGGGGCATTCGACGCTCTGACGACTACGTTGATGCAGCCAGGCGTGGGGATAGCGTGTGGCTGTCTGCGTCTTGCCGACCAGCCTGATCTCGTCAACTCGGTCGGGAACCCCCTGCACTTCAGTGGCATCTCGTGGGCCGGGTCCTGCGGTGAGCCTGCTAAGGACCATCTGGTCGAGCGCGACGTCGCGGTGGCAACCGGGGGACTTCTCGCACTGCGCCGGTCAACCTGGGACGTTCTCGACGGCTTCGACGAGCTCTACTTCGCCTACAACGAGGACACGGACCTATCGCTGCGCGCGTGGCTGCAGGGCCTGCGGGTCCGGTATGTGCCCGATGCGGTGGCCTTCCATCACTATGAATTCGGCCGCTCCCCACTCAAGATGTATCTCGTGGAGCGGAATCGGCTGATCACCGTGCTCACGGACTATCCGGCTCGACTGCTGCGCGCGATCCTGCCGGCCATGATCGGCATTGAGCTGCTCATCCTGCTCCAATCTGTGCTCCAGGGCTGGGCGACCCAGAAGCTGAAGTCCTGGTGGTGGCTTGCGCGCCATGCGCGGCTCCTGCGAGCCCGACGCACGAAGGTGCAGGCCGAGGTCACCGCCTCGGGCGCGGATATCGCAGCCCTCCTGGTCGCCAAGGTCGAGCCGCCGATGATGGCGCCGCCGCCCGGTATGGGGCTCGTCAACCGGGCGCTCCAGGCGTACTGGAACCTCACCCGCCGGTCTTTGGTGCCACGTGGCGCGTAGCCCCTCCGACGTCCCTCACCGGCGATTCCCGCGCCGTCTCCGCTCCCTGAGTTCGTTTCAGGGCGGGACCATCAAGGTTGCCGTCGGGCTGGGATTCTTCGGGTTCGCGACGTATGTCTTCACTGCCGTGGTTCTTCGGGCCCTCGGCCCTGAGCAGTTCGCAGACTTCAACCTCTTCTGGGGCTTGGCCTATGGGCTGGGACTCGGGGCGATGCTCCCCTTCGAGCAGGAGATCAGTCGTCGGATCTCCATCGCGGTCCATACAGAGGGTCGGGTCGATGAGATCCGTGGTTCGGGCCTCACGGTGTCGATAGGCTTCTCCGCCGTTCTCGCCGTAACCATTGTTCCGTTCGTGATGCACTCGGGTGTCGAGAGTGCCGGGTGGGTCTGGC
>JAKDLQ010000084.1 GCA_030452775.1 Micrococcales bacterium
CCTCGGGTTCAAGCACCTGCCACTGCGCATCGGTCAAGTCCGAGGGGTAACGCGCACTGCGGGCGTGACACGCGCAACCGGGGCTGGCGCAGCTGGCATCCACGGCGGTGATCGGGTAGACAGGCATCCAGGCTCCTGGTGGTAGAGGCGGCTTGACACCTCTCGACTACCAGGAGCTCTCTCATATCCCGGCCCCGACACGCCGACGGATCATCATTCACTTCAGCTTCACCAGCCATCACAGCCACTTTGTCAACAGGCTCTTACTGAGCCGGGAGGTTCGGCTCAGGGTTGGGCAGCCCCGTCAGATGGCTTGGATCTTCTGGAGCCGGTTGAGGGAGTACCAGCCGAAGGGGATCGGCAGCCAGTAGGTCGCCAGCCGGTACAGCAGCACCGATGACACCGCTGTACCACCGTCGAGCCCGATGGCGATGAGCCCGGCCGACATCGCCGCCTCGATCCCGCCGAGGCCGCCGGGGGTCGGCACCGCCGAGCCGATGATGGCGCCGGCGAAGTAGACGACGGCGACGGCCGCGACCGGCTGATCGGCCCCGAAGGCTCGGGTGGCACAAACGAGGGCAGCGACGAAGGACATGTCCAGCAAGAGTGCCCCACCGAGCAGCTGGACGAGCTTGCGCGGGCGCTGGAGTACCGAGAGCACCTGCGGGACAACGATCTTGACGCGGGGCACGAGCCGCCCGGTGATGAGCCGGCGGACCTTCGGCACCGCGAGCAGGGCAAGGATGACGAGGACGACGATGGGCACGACGGCGACCAGCGCCGCCGGTGGCGTGAAGGAGGCCCGCGGCCCGGTCCCCGCCAGCACACCGGAGATGATGATCAGGACGAAGTACGAGGAGAACTGGGCCAGCTGTGCCACGCCCACGCTCGCTCCCGCCACCGCCGGTTGCAGTCCTGACTTCTGCAGGTAGCGGGTGTTGAGGGCGATATTGCCGATCGCGGAAGGGGCCACCAGCCCGCTGAACGCCACGGCGAGCTGGGTCATGTAGGTCCGCACGAACCGCAGCCTGAGGCTCACTGCTCCGCTCAGTACCAGCGACGCCCCGGCGAAGGTCAGGACTGCGCAGCCGATCGTGGCCACTGCCCAACCGAGGTTGGCGGTCGCGACGAGTTGGCCGAGGTCGACCTGGGCGAGCTGGGTGAGGATGACGTATGCCGCGATGCCCCCGCCGATCACGGTGACCAGGGCGCGCAGCGTTACCCGGCGCAGCTCGACGGGTTCGACCGATTCCTCCGCAGGGAGGCGGCGCTCGATCTCCTCACGCAAGGCACCGAGCATCTCCTTGTGCTCTTTGAGCGCCGTGCGGGTCGACCGAGTCATGGCAAGTGGCTGCAGCAGGGGCAGGGCCCGGACAAGCGCGTCCTCGCCGAGCTCGGCGCTCGCCGTCGCGACCGCCCGTTCGGCACCCACCGCAAGCCCGACGGTCGTCAGGAGCTGGGCAGTGTCGATGCGCAGACTCAGCTCGTCCGCGGCGATGTCGCCGCGACCGACGCGCCGGAGACCGGCTCGACCGTCGTCGGTGATCATGACGGTGTACGGCCCCAGTCCGCGGTGGGCGATGCGACGTCTCTGCAGCGTGGAATACATGCGCCAGATCAAAGCGAGCTGCGCGTCGTCCAGGTCCTCCCCGAGCTCGGACAGCGGGGTCCCGGTGGGATCGATGTAGGCGATGACCGCCGAGAACGGACCGACCTCACAGACCGCCACCGGCCGAGGTGCCGGGATGTGCACCTGAGCCAGCGCCAGACCCATGAGGGTCCGGTGCTCGAGCTCCGTTCGAAGCGTCAGGGCCGGCTTGCGTGTCGAACCGCTGCGCACGCGCAGCAGCCGCCACAGTCGCCGGCCAGAGGCGAGCCCGAAGGTGTCGCGGTCCATGACCTGGACGTCGACGAGGAAGGAGTCGGTCGTCCCGCGGTAGCGGCGATCCCCAGCGTCGTCAGGGTCCACGAGCTCGAGCCGGGTCAACGGGATGCCAGCGGCGATGAGAGCCTCGGCGATCTCCCGGCCAGGGGGACGCGTCGAGGTGGCACCGAACCCGAACCGGAAGGCGAGGCCGACGAGCCAACCGAGCAACAACGAGCAGAAGACGGCGAGCGACGTGCTGGCTCCGGAGATGAACGACGTCACGACGGTGGCAGCGACGACGACAATGGCCACCGGGGAGATCCACTGGCGTCCGACGACGTCGGCCACGGTGAGCAGCGCGACCATTGCGACGATGACCGCGTCCAGCGGGTCCGTGCGACCCCCCTCGAGCGGACGGCTCAGGGCGGCGGCAACGGTGCCGAGGTGCCCGTCGAGGATGAGGGCGCTCAAGCCGATGACGATGAGAGCGCCCACCCCCGCCGCAGCCAGCGCCTGGATGAGCTGCATGGGGCGCGTGCGGACAATGAGGTCGGCGCCGACGGCGAGGGGCAGGACGACGACACCGATGCCGGAGAGCCACCCGACGAGTTGCAGGAGCAGGCGGGGTATGCCGCTCGTCGCCAGCGCGATGTCGTGCTCCAGGGCATCGGTCGTCCCGACGGCCACGTCGGCGAGCGCGATCGCTGCCACCAAGACGAGCACGACGATACCGAGCCGCAGCGCATCTGCGGGCCGACGCACGCGATCGGGAATCGGCGGTTCCACGACCTCGACGGTCGCGGAGTGGCTGGTCACCGCACCATCGTGCCGCATCTGCTGCGCGGGATCGTGTTCCGACGCGGGTCTCTCAGCAACTTGGCAGCAGTGAGCCCGTCGCCTGTCTGCTCACTCGCCGGTCGGGCCCGAGGCGGACAGGCCCGAGGCGGACAGCCCCGCAGCGAGCTCGCTGGCTACCTGCTCGCCGCCGGCCACCCCTGACGCACGCTCTGCCGCATGGCCGCGACGTCACGCGACTGCGCCACCACCCCCGCGACCGCGAGGACGAGCAGGAGCGCGTACCACCACCAGTCGTCATGAACTCGGGCGACGGCCGTGGCATCGCTGAAGACCGACACGTCCGTGGCCCCGGTCAGCAGCATGAGCCCGGCGACGACGGCGCTGGCGCCGGCGATACTGCTGAGCACGATGAGCACGAGCATCGGCAGGTCGCTGAGGATGGCGGCGATGGCCAGCAGCACGCCGACCGCGACACCCGCCAGGATGATCAGCCAGCTCCAGCTGATGCCGAAGGCGACGACGAGCGCCGTACCGATCGCGAAACCGATCGCGCCCATCGCGATGATGATCCCGACCGCGTAGTAGGCGTAGGCAAGGATCGCGAAGACGACCGCGAAGAGGAACGCCACGACCCAGCCGAGCGCCGTGCCGAGGAAGCTCTGGTCCCCGAGCCCCGCCACGAGGCCGGCTCCGACGTTGAACCCGACGAACGCACCCCAGAGCGGGATGACGAAGCGGAGCACCACGTGACCACGGAAGCAGAAATAGGCACCCACGACGACTGCGAGCAGCCCCCAGGCGATGTCCGGCATGGGCTCACCGTACCGCCGACGACAGGATCATCCCGCCGACGGCCCTGCACACGCCGCCGACCTTCGCGGAGATCCGTCACCTGGGCCCTGTGGACAACGGGGCCACTCGAGTGGGACACGGCTGCACTCGACCAGGACACGGGGCACACCCGGGTGGATAGGCGGCCACGAAGTCCGGTTCCCGCGTGATCGGCGGGGACTTCGTGGCCGGATCGGATAGCCCAGCCAGACTTCCTGGCCGGTTGGCCGGGTCATCCGATCACGGCGGACACCAGAGAAGCGCCGGACTGGCGTTCCGCCGGCCCGGAGCCCTCTCATGTGTGGTGGCAGGTGAAGGATTCGAACCTTCGAAGCTTTCGCGACGGATTTACAGTCCGCTTCCATTGGCCGCTCGGACAACCTGCCCCGTGCGCATGGAAGGATAGCAAGAGAGCGAGCCCCATCGAAAACAGGGCCCGCAATCCCTGACCACGCCAGATCCCACCCGACCTGAGGAGGCAGCGATGGCCGACGCGTCGTTCGACATCGTCAGCAAGTTCGACAAGCAGGAGGTCGCCAACGCGGTCAACGCCGCCGCCAAGGAGATCGCCAACCGCTACGACTTCAAGAACGTCGGCGCCACCGTGGCCCTGTCCGGCGAGACCATCGCCATCAAGGCCAACTCCGAGGAGCGGGTGCGTGCAGTCCTCGATGTCGTGCAGACGTGGCTCGTCAAACGCAAGGTCTCCCTCAAGCATCTCGATGTCCCCGAGGCGGGGCCGCGCTTGTCGGGCAAGGAGTACCGCCTCGAGGTGCCGCTCCAGGAGGGGATCTCGCAGGAGAACGCCAAGAAGATCAACAAGCTCATCCGCGACGATGGGCCGCGGGGCGTCAAGAGCCAGATCCAGGGCGACGAGCTGCGCGTCAGCAGCAAGTCGCGCGATGACCTGCAGGCGGTGCAGCGGATGCTCCAGAGCGCCGACCTCGATGTCGCCGTCACCTTCACCAACTATCGCTGAGTGCACGCCACCCTGACGTATGCCGCCCTGCCCGCCGAGCACGGCGGCATACCTCCCGCTGCGGTCCCCGCCTCAGGCCTGCTCGGCATCCCCTTCGACGTCTGGGACATGGCCGCGCGTCGCCCGCGACGCCATCGAGGACTTCGTCGCCGAGTATGCAGCCGGCCGCACCCCCAATCCCTGCCTGGGCTGCACCAAGATCACGTTCGCCTCAGAGCTCACGTGCGGCAGGGCCGTCGGCCGTGATCGTGAACAGCTCCGGCTCCCGGAAGCGGGCCGCCTCGAAGGCCCGCTCGACGGCGCTGCGGATCTCTTCGCGGCGCGCGGTCTCGATGACGGCGATGGCCGAGCCGCCGAACCCGCCGCCGGTCATCCGGGCCGCGAGGGCTCCGGTGGCCCGGGCCGTGTCGACGGCGAGGTCGAGCTCCGCGCAGGAGATCTCGTAGTCGTCGCGCATCGAGGCGTGCGAGGCGTCGAAGATCCCGGTCAGGCGGTCGAGCTCACCCGACTCGAGCGCGGCCACGGCATCGACGACCCTCGCGATCTCGGTGACGACGTGCCGGACCCGCCGCCGCAGGACATCGCTGGAGAGGCGCGCGAGGGTCGTGTCGAGGTCGACCGGGGCGATGGCCCGCAACGATGGCACGCCGAGCTCGCGCACCGCGGTCTCGCACTCCTGCCGGCGGTTGCCGTACTGACCGTCGCCGAGGGCGTGCGCCGCTCGAGTGTTCATCACGAGCACCTCGAGGCCGCGGGCGGTGAGCTCGAAGGGAACGCGGTGTGGGGGATGGTCACCGTCGAAGTCGAGCAGCAGGGCCGTGTCAGGCGCTGACAGGAGCGCAGCCGACTGGTCCATGCCGCCGGTCGGCGCGCCGGCGATCTCGTTCTCCGCGCGGATGCACGCGGCCACGAGCCGGCGGCGGCCGGACTCGTCGTCCAGCCCGCGCAGCTCGAAAAGGTCGACGGCAGCCGCGGCGGTCGCGCACTCGAGGGCGGCCGAACTCGACAGGCCCGACCCCAGGGGCACCCGGCCGTCGACGACGACATCGAGCCCGCCGATCGCATGCCCGGCCTGCTCAAGTGCCCAGAGCACGCCCGCCGAGTAGGCGGCCCACCCGCCGGCCGACCCCTGGGCGATGGTGTCGAGCGAGACGGTCCGCTCCTCACCCGGGACCTGGATGGAGGCGATGCGGATCTGTCGGTCGGCGCGTCGCCGGGCCGCGACGAACGTCCGCCGCGGGATGGCGACCGGGAGACACAGGCCGTGGTTGTAGTCGGTGTGTTCGCCGATGAGGTTGACCCGCCCCGGCGCGGACCACACACCGCTCGGGTCCGCGCCGTAGGCCGCGCGGAACGTGTCGACGAGGGAGGTGGCGATAACTCTGCGCGAGTCCTCAGCGTGGTCGGCGTTGTTGGCGTTCATGCGCCGGCCAGCTCACGCAGCCGGGCGACGACCGGCTCGCGTCCGTCGGCGGGGCGAGTCATTCTCCGGGTCACTTCCGGGTCACTTCAGGGTCACTTCAGGGGCTGTGCGCACGCCCGTAGCCTATCCATCGACGATGTTCCGGCCCCGGATAGCCTCACCCCATGTCCGCGAGGATCCCTGGGCGCCTCCTGCGCAACCCGATCGGCATCCACGTGCCGGTCGCCGGCGGCCTCGTGGACGGGGCGCTCCGTTCGGCCGAGGAGCTCGGCTGCGAGGCCATGCAGATCTTCGTCGGTAACCCGCGGGGCTGGGCACTCAGCGCGGGCAACCCCGACGAGGACAAGCGCTTTCGTGACTCGATCGGCGAGCGGAGGCTGCGGACCTTCATCCACGCGCCCTACCTAGTGAACCTCGGAAGCCCCACGCGCACCACCTACGAACGATCCGTTGCCGCCGTGGCCCACAACGTCAGGCGCGCCGTGGAGATCGGCGCCGAGGGTGTCGTCGTGCACACCGGGTCCTTCGTCGACCCGAACGACGCAGCCGAGCGGTTCGACGAGGCGATGCGCCAGATTCGCGCGGGCTTGATGCCCATCCTCGAGGGCATCGATGGCGACAGTGCGCCGTGGCTGCTGCTCGAGCCGACCGCCGGACAGGGCCGCTCGCTGTGCGCCGGGGTGGAGGACCTTGAGCCCTATCTCGCGGCGCTCGACTTCCACCCCAAGGCCGGGCTCTGCCTCGACACCTGCCATGTCTTCGCGGCCGGGGCGCCCCTCGACGAGCCGGGCGGACCCGATGCCACGCTCGATCGGATCGTCGCGATCGGCGGACCCGGGCGACTGCGCCTCATCCACGCCAACGACTCGATGGACGTGCGCGGCGCCTTCAAGGACCGGCACCAGCGAATCGGTCAGGGTCACATCGGGACGACCGCGTTCCGCGAGCTCCTCGCCCACCCCGCCACCTGCGGCGTCCCCTTCATCCTCGAGACCCCGGGGTCGCGTGAGCCCGGCACCACCGACCTCCCGCTCCTCAAGCAGCTGCGCAACGAGGCCGCCGACCAGGTGCCCACGTAGCGGCATACGGCCTCATGACACCATCACGACAACGTCACCCAGCGCGGCACCAGGAGGCCACCATGAACCCCACGGAATCATCCTTCGAGTCACCCAGCGACGGCACCCGGATCGTGACTCAGACCTGGAGCGGCGACACCCACCCCGTCGGCGTCGTGCAGATCGCCCACGGTCTCGCCGAGCACTCGCTGCGCTACGGGAGGCTCGCAGCCGCTCTTGTCGCCGCGGGCTATCGCGTGCATGCCAGCGACCACCGCGGGCACGGCAAGTCCATTCCGGCGCAGGGCCGGCCGGGTGACTTCGGCGAGGCGGGGTTCGCGGGGCTCGTCGCCGACGTGTCCGCCTTCAGCGCCAGGATCGCGGCCGACGAGCCGGGCCTGCCCCTCTACCTCATCGCCCACTCGATGGGCTCCATCGCCGCCCAGGAGGTCATCCTCGAGCACTCGGTCCGCTACGCCGGCGTCGTCCTGTCGGGCTCCACCGCAGTCGATGTCCTCGGCGCCAACCTCGCGAGCGAGCCTGCCGGCGCCGACGAGCCCTCCGGACTGGAGGCGTTCAACGCGGGGTTCGAGCACCGGACCGGCTACGAATGGCTTTCGCGGGACGAGGCCGAGGTCGATCTCTACGTCGCCGACCCGCTCTGCGGATTCGACCTGCCCGATGACGCACTTACTCAGATGTTCGCGCAGGCGGCCCGGCTCGCGGACCCGACGGCGCTGGCGGCGATCCGTCCCGACCTGCCGCTCCTGCTCGTCTCCGGCCAGGCGGACCCGCTCTCGGGCGACGGGCAGCTCATCGAGCTGCTCGCCCAGCGCTACCGGGAGGCGGGCCTCACCGACGTGCGCGTGCAGGTCTACCCAGAGGCACGGCACGAGATCTTCAACGAGACCAACCGCGAGGCGATCACCGCCGATGTCATCGCGTGGATCGACGCGCACCGCGCCGCCGGCTGAGGCCATCGCAGGCCCCCGGCGCGCCGTATGCCGCTGGGCTCTCCACCCTCCGCGGCACACCGCCGCGTGCCGTCAGGTCCACGACCCCACGGTGTCAATGCGGTCGCGATGCCGCGCCGCCACCGCCGCCGGGTGCGGGCGGACCCGTGGTCCGCCTGATCCGGGATCGACTGCAGCGTCAACGGCTCCTGATATCGCGCCACTCACAACGCCACCGCTTCGGACATGACCCGCTCACAGAGGTCGGGCCGAAGCGCTGACTCGGGGACCAGGTCGACCGGCACTCCCAGCAGATCTGTGAGCCGCTGCTCCAGTCGGCCCAATTGCATCAGGCTCAGTGGCTCCTTCATGACGAACAGCAGGTCCACGAGTCTGTGACATACCCTGCGCTGCGGCCTCCCTCACCGTGCGAACGAGTGCAGCGCGAGCCTGTGCCGTGACCTCATCGCTCTGCCGCGCCACCTCCGCCAGATGAGTCGCCATAGAACTGCTATGACAACTGCGATAGGCGAAGGAGCTGAAGGGAACCTGCCGCTTGGTGATCGACAAGAAGGACTTCGCTTCCCACCTGGCCGGCGTCACTCACCACAGTGCTTCGTCGAAGCAGGCCGCCAGCGCTGCCAACCTGCCGCTTCCACGGTCATCCGGCAGGCTGCGCTGGGCACAGCGGGTCCCCTCGATGTACGCGCCGTCACCGCCCGAGTCGAGGCCATCCAGAACGAGGCCCACAAACTCACCGCTCTCCTCCACGGCGACGCTACGTGACTACCTTTCCCCGTACAGCGATCCACTTGCGGGACGCCGTGGGCTACAGCCTGGTGAGTGTGCCCTGCTCAGGTCTGGTGACGGAATAGCATGGGGTATTTCGACCAGATAGCGTGCACCTCAGAGGCGCGTCACAACGCCCAGGTAGGCGCAGTTTGCACGGCGGGTGGGGGTCGAGGTGCCGCGGTGGTCGAGGATGTGGGTTCTTGACGGGAGCGTGGCCGCGGCGAGCGGTTGCTTTCGGTCAGAACGGTTTCAACAGCTGTTGGGTCAATGTGCTGGTCATGCAGCTTCGGTAGCGTTCGGCGCTCCAGCCTCTTTGTCGCCGGAGCGAGTGGAACACGGCCGGCGAGCCGATGGTGGCCAGGATGTCGGCTGCCTCCTGGGCGGTGATTCCGGTTTTGAGCTCGCTGAGCCTCGCAGTGCTAAATGCCGTGGTCTACACCCGTATGGGACCCGCAGCCCGCAGCGCGCAGCCTCGGCGCGCCGAAGTCTCG
>JAKDLQ010000085.1 GCA_030452775.1 Micrococcales bacterium
GTGAGCAGCTGGTCGACGATCTGCTGCGGTGACTGCCGCGTCACCGGCTCGCCGCACGTCGGACAGTGCGGCCGGCCGGCCCGCGCGAAGAGCAGGCGCAGGTAGTCGTAGACCTCGGTGATGGTCCCGACGGTCGAGCGCGGGTTGCGGTTCGTCGACTTCTGGTCGATCGACACCGCCGGTGACAGGCCCTCGATGAAGTCGACGTCGGGCTTGTCCATCTGGCCGAGGAACTGCCGGGCATAGGCCGACAGCGACTCGACGTAGCGCCGCTGCCCCTCGGCGAAGATCGTGTCGAACGCCAGTGACGACTTCCCCGACCCGGAGAGGCCCGTGAAGACGATGAGGCTGTCGCGCGGCAGGTCCACGGACACGTCCTTGAGGTTGTGCTCTCGGGCGCCTCGCACGACGAGGGCAGGAGTGGTGGGACGAGCCGTTGCAGTCACGCGCAACATCGTAGGTCGAGGCACCGACAGTCCCTCAATCGTGCCTGCCGGGTTGCCGGGTCTGCGTCAGGTTTGTGGTGTTGGGCTAGTGGCGCGCCAGAGGATGTGCTCGCGGCTGGACTGGCGCAGGGTGCGCAGGGCGGGACGGGGTCGAGGCCGGTGATGGCCGAGCGCGACCGGTTGGCGGATCTGGTCGAAGCCGCGACGCTCGCACAGCGATCGCGGAACCGCCACCGGCTCATGTGCCACACCAGCCGGAGCGGGTCCGGCCCGTAGGCCACGTACCGGGGCTGGGTGCTCGCCGAGCCCTGGCGCGCGGTCGAGATCCCCCCGAAGGACGGGCACGCGGCGGCCGTCTCGTCCGCGCGGTGACCACGTGCACCACCCTCGCCCCGTCCTGCTCGAGCTCCACCCGGACCAGGGCGAACCCGTCCAGGCCAAGCAGCTTCGTACAAAGGCCGTAACCTCACGAGCTAGACGCGTCGGCCCTTCTTCTTGCCGCCAGGTCCGAACATCTTGGTCAGCAAGACATTCAGCAGCAGCGAAAGGGCGACGTAAAACACGGCCCAGCCGATGAGGCTTGCCGCTGGCGTGTGCGCGGCGTTCAAGCCGAAGATCAGCACGCCGAATCCTGCCTGGAGCGCCAGCGTCCGTAAGCTGAACACCCAGTCCTCGCCGGACATCTCAGCACCGGGTCCTGTATGCCTTGTGCAGCGAGATGGTGTAGTTGATCTGAATCTCGAGGCAGTACTTCGTGGAGTAGTAGTGGTCGATCGTGATGACAAGGATCGTGGCGATACCGCCCCCGTAGGTGCACACTGCCGGGTCGAAACCAGACGCTGCGCAGATCGCGACGGCCACTGCGGACACGCCGACCTCCATGAACCACCGTTGGTCATTCGGCGTCAGATGGTGGAAGTAGATGTACCAGCCGAACCCGACGTGCCAGGCGGGACTGACCGTGCCGGTCTGAATCTGCTGCATCAACTCTGGGTGGGCCTTGACGAACTGGGCGAACTCGTAGAACGACTTGGCCAATGCCGCCCGATCGGCGCTGGGGAGTTTGGCCCCTGCGGGCTGTGCAGCAATCACCCGTTCCACGCTTGCCACGGTGGCCCGCGAGGTGGTGGCTGCGCTGGCGACGTTGCTTGCCACTGGTGTCATCGAGACGGAATCGGCTGTTGCGTTGAGTGCTGGTGCTGAGATCAGTAGAGCCGCCAGCACCGCGGCGGCGGCCGTGCGGAAGATGTGTTTGCCGGGTCTAGCAGACAGGGAGACACGAGGTCGTTGCATTGTTGTACCTTTCATGAAAGGGGCCAACTGCGACGAGATGTCGTATGTCAGGAACGTACGCCTATGTCCAGTTCGGCGGATAGGTGTTTTGGCTGCCAACATCCTGTGAAAATGATCAATGCCACATGTGTGCCGCTGAAGAGTCCCTGACCGGACTTCCGCACTGGTAGGCATCTTCGGGGGTTGCCGATCGCGTTTGTGCTGGTCAACGGCGTGCGCACCCGACCCGGCCGGATGCCGCCCAGCTCGCTCGGCGGCGCCACCGTCCGTCCCACGCGGGGCGGCGCCACCGTCCGTCCCGCGCGGGGCCGGGCACGCACCGAGCCGTCGGAGTTGCTCGGCTGTTCGGCCAAGTCCGCCCCGCGCGGGCCGGGCTGCCACACGAGCGCCCTCAGCGGCATACTCGGCGCGCTGGGCGGCATACTCGGGTGCATGAGCGACCCTGCTCCGCCCTCGGAGCCACCCATGAACCCGACGCCCATCGAGGACTACGCCGTGCTCGGCGATCTCGGGACGGCCGCTCTCGTGAGCAGGGGCGGCTCGGTCGACTGGCTGTGCCTGCCCCGCTTCGACTCGAACGCCTGCTTCGCGGCGCTCCTTGGCACCCCGGACAACGGCCGCTGGCTGCTCGGCCCACTCGACCCGCATGCCAGGACGACGAGGCGCTACGTCGACGACTCCTTCGTCCTCGAGACGACCCACGAGACGTCCACCGGCAGCGTCCGCGTCACCGACCTGATGCCGATCGGCGACGGCCGAGCCGACATCCTACGTCACGTCGAGGGCATCTCGGGCACGGTCCGCATGACCCACGAGTGGATCGTCCGCTTCGGTTACGGACTGTGCCGACCGTGGATCAGCAGACACAGCGACGACCGGGAGGGACGGACCGACCGGGTCATCACGGCGGTCGCGGGGCCCGACATGCTCGTGCTGCGTGGAACCCGGCTCCCCCGCGCGCAGGACGGGCGACACATCGACGAGTTCGACATCCGAGCCGGCCAGACGATGACCTTCTCGACGACATGGTTCCCCAGCCACGAGGAGGTGCCGGCGCCGCTGCGGGTCCGCACCCGCATCGACGAGACGAAGCGGGTCATGCAGGAGTGGGCCCGTCGCCATGACTACGAAGGGCCATACGCCTCGGCGGTGACCCGCTCGCTGCTCGTGCTGCGCATCCTCAGCCACGGGGTGACCGCCGGGATCGTCGCCGCGGCCACGACATCGCTGCCCGAGGACTTCGGCGGCGAGCGCAACTGGGACTACCGCTTCTGCTGGCTGCGCGATGCCGCCCTCACCCTGGAGTCGCTGCTCGACTGCGGCTACGTCGAAGAGCCTGAGATGTGGCGCAACTGGCTGCTGCGCGCCGTCGCGGGCGACCCGGAGGACATGCAGATCATGTACTGCGTCGACGGCGCGCGAGAGTTGTCCGAGCGCGAGCTGCCGCACCTACCCGGCTATGCCGGTTCGAGTCCGGTCCGGGTCGGCAACGGGGCCGTCGGGCAACGCCAGACCGACGTCCTCGGGGAGGTGATGATCGCGCTCGAGCACGCGCGACAACGCGGCATCGCGGAGAACGACGACTCGTGGCACCTGCAGCGGGTCCTCGTCAACCATCTCGCCGACTGCTGGGACCAGGCCGACAACGGCATCTGGGAGATCCGGGGGCCGCTGCGTCACTTCACCCACTCGAGGGTCATGGTGTGGGTCGCCTTCGACCGGGCCATCAGCGCCGTCGAGGTCCATGGGCTGCACGGGCCGGCCAAGCGCTGGCGCGAGCTGCGCGACAAGGTCCGGGAGGAGGTGCTCGCCCACGGCTTCAACGCCGAGCGCAACACCTTCGTCCAGCACTACGACACGACCGAGGTCGACGCCTCGCTGCTGACGCTGTCCGCGGTCGGCTTCATCGACGGCGACGACCCGAGGATGCTCGGGACGATCGCAGCGGTCGAACGAGACCTCCTGCGCGAGGGACTGGTGCTGCGCTATCGCACCGACGCCGGCGTCGACGGACTGTCGGGGGGCGAGCATCCGTTCCTCGCGTGCTCCTTCTGGCTCGTGACGGCATACGCGAAGGCGGGTCTGATCGACCGCGCGACGGCGCTCATGGACCGGCTCGTCGGGCTTGCCAACGACCTCGGCCTGCTCTCCGAGGAGTACGACCCGATCGGCGAACGGATGGTCGGCAACTTCCCCCAGGCGTTCTCCCATCTCACGCTCGTCGGTGCTGCACTGGCGATCGCCGAGGCGACCGGAGAGGCGCGCCATGCGGTTCAGTGACGTGACGCTCGAGCAGGTCGACACGGAGACCGAGCGCGTCCTCACGACTGCCGCAACCCTGCGGGACGAGGCATTGGCCGCTCCCTCACTGTGCCGCGGCTGGAGCCGTGGACACGTCCTGGCACACCTGGCCCGCAACGCCGACGCGCTGGCCCGCGTGTACGCGGTCGGAAGCACCGGGGTCCCCGACACGATGTACGACTCGGACGAGGCCCGCGACGCGGACATCGACGCGGGAGCATCGAGCTCCTGCGCCGCGCAGGTGGCCGATCTGCGGGAGTCTGCGGCCCGATTCGCTGCGCAAGCACGACGATTCGATGCTGCGCAGGGTGGGCTGCGGGTGGAGCGGACGCCCGGCGGGCGGCGGATTCCGCTCGAGAAGGTGCTGTTCATGCGGCTGCGCGAGCTCGTCTACCATCACGTCGACCTCGACGCCGGGTTCACCTTCGGGCAGGCCTCCCCCGAGGTCCTGGGCATGTTCCTCGCCGATGCGGTCAAGCGGCTCCGGAGCACCCCGGAGCCGCCTGGGCTGACCATCGTCACGTTCGAGGGCGACGAACACACCGTCGGGACCGGGGAGACCGGGGTCGAGGGCTCTCGGGCCGGCGTGCTCCTCTGGCTCGGCCGCGAGGACAGCTCCGACGTGCGGTTTGATGGACCTGTCCCGACCCTGCCCTTTGGAGGCTGATCATGACCTACACCGGCGAGGTGACCCCCGGTGGCCCGAGCGACGTACGAGAGCTGCCCCATCTGACGGTCCGCAAGCTCTCGGTATCGCCGATGCACAACAACGTCTACCTGCTCAGCTGCGTCGCCACCGGGGAGCAGCTGCTCATCGACGCCGCCGACGAGCCGGAACGCGTGCTCGAGATGGTCCACGCGAGTGGGTCCGGCACCATCGGCCAGGTCGTCACCACGCACCAGCACTGGGACCACGTCCGCGCCCTCGCCGACGTCGTTGCAGCGACGGGTGCCACGACGATCGCCGGCAGCGACGACGCCGACCATCTCCCGGTCCCCGTCGATATCCGGGTCGGCCAGGGTGATGTCGTCCGCTTCGGTGAGATCGCGCTCGATGTCATCCATCTGCGTGGCCACACACCCGGGTCGATCGCGGTGGCCTATGACGACCCGTCAGGGTCGACGCACCTGTGGACCGGCGACTCCCTCTTCCCGGGTGGAGTCGGCAACACGAAGAACCCGGGTCAGAGCTTCGCCTCGCTCATCGAGGACGTGACGACGCGGGTGTTCGACGTCTATGGCGACGACACGTGGTTCTATCCCGGTCATGGCAACGACTCGACGCTCGGCGCCGAGCGCCCGCACCTGGACGAATGGCGCGCCCGCGGCTGGTGAGCCGGATCCGGCCACGAAGTCACGCTGCCACCGCGGAACCGGCCACCAAGTCAGGTTCGGTGCGAAGTCCTGCGGACTTCGTGGCCAGTTCGGTCCGGGCCGCGGACTTGCTGGCCGCTTCGGGTCTCGAGCCGACACTGCACGCTCGTGAACCGGCCACGAAGACAGGCTGTCACGAGGAAGGCGCGTCCTGTCCCGAGCGCGTTCTTCCGGCCCAGATGGAGCGGACATGACCGATGTGCCGGGCCATGATCTCGCGCATCGCGTCACCGTCGCGCCGCAGCGCCGCATCGACCATCTGCTCATGCTCGTCGGACATCCGCGCCAGGATGCCGCCTTCCGCAAGCGACTCCAGCCCGTACAGCCTCGACCGGTGGCGCATGGTGCGTACCACCGAGACCACGTGGTCGTTGCCGTGCAGGGCGAGGAAGCGCAGATGGAACTCGGTATCCGCCTCGGCGTAGGTCACGAGATCATTTGCCGCGGCCGATTCGGTGATCCGGCGTGCCAGCGGCCGGAGTCGTCGCACCCCAGCCGCGATGGTGCCCTCGCAGACATCGGCGACGAGCCCCATCACCGGAACCTCGATGAGACCTCGCAGCTCGGCGATATGGTCGAGCTCCTGCTCATCGAGCTCCGTGACCCGGAAGCCCTTGTTGCGGACCACCTCGATGAGTCCCTCGCCGGCGAGGTCGAGCATCGCCTCACGCACGGGGGTCGCCGAGACGCCGAACTGTGCCGCGAGCTTGGGCGCCGAGTAGACGCGGCCGTCGCGCATCTGACCGGTGATGAGCAGGGCCCGGAGCGCCTCAGCCACCCGTTGGCGCAGGTTTGCCTGGCTGTCGAAGCTCGGCAGCACCAGGGACCCGTTCGGGTCATCCGGTCTCGCTGTCATGGTTCTTCGTGTCATCTGGCGGACCGTGCTATCGCAGGACGAATCCGGGGACGAGCGAGTCTCGTGGGTCGATGACGAACGAGCTGCCGCCGACCCGGTGGGCGGTCCCAGTGATCTCGGGAATCACCGCATCGTGGCCATCGGCCTCCACCCGATCGAGGACACGCGCCCGGAACCGGCTCCCGACCACCGAGTCGTGCACGAGGACCTGGCCGTCGGCCAACCGCCCCTCGCTCGTCAACTGTGCGACCCGGGCGGCGGTCCCGGACCCGCACGGCGATCGGTCCACCTCGCCGTCAGCGAAGACGACGACGTTGCGCTGGTGCAGGGCGCCATCCGCGCTGAGCCCCTCGAAGGACCGGGCTGCACCTCGATCCGCCGGTTCGACGTCCTCGATGAAGATCGTCCCGTAGATCCCGGAGAGACGCGGGTCGGAGGGATGCTCCGCGGCCCTCAGCGCATTGAGCCGATCCCGGATCTGGCGGCCGGTCCGGATCAGCTCGGGCAGGTCACCGGCCCGGACCCCGAGCCCGACGGCGGCAGCCGGCACAACGGCATACATCGCCCCGCCGAAGGCGATGTCACAGGACACGCGCCCGCGATCGGTGGACACCTCGACACCGTCGGCGTGCACCCAGCTCGGGACGTTGACGAAGGACACCTGGCGGATCTCGTGGTCCACGAAGGAGACCCGCGCCGTCACTCGACCGGACGGCACGTCGATCCGGACATCCACCGAGCCGCTCTCGGCCCGTGCGACCCGGCCGGACTCCACGGCCCAGACCCCCAGTGCCATGGTGCCGTGACCGCATGCGG
Organism: Micrococcales bacterium; assembly: GCA_030452775.1. Taxonomy (GTDB): domain Bacteria; phylum Actinomycetota; class Actinomycetes; order Actinomycetales; family Dermatophilaceae; genus JAKDLQ01. Next base: position 7,087 of record JAKDLQ010000085.1, read on the forward strand.
TGGAGAAGCCGTCCTTGTGCCAGAACAGCACACCGAGATCGGCGCCGTCGTCATCGGGGTCGGTGACGAACCCGCCGTACATGTCGGCATGCCCGCGGGGCTCGCTGCAGAGCAGTCGCCTCGCGAACTGCACCTCGTCGCTGGCCGCCGCGCGGGCCCGCTTGTCCGCCACCGTGGTCCCCTCGAGGCGGACTGCACCCGGCCCGAGGATGCGGAAGGGCTCCCCGCCGGTGTGGTAGTCCTCGGTGACGAAAGCGACGGGTGCGGCGTTCACAGTTCGAAGCCGGCCGGGAAGGGATCGCTCGGGTCGAGCAGGTACTGCGCCGTGCCGGTGATCCAGGCTCTCCCGGTGAAACTCGGCAGGATCGCGGGCCGCCCTGCGACTGTGGTCTCGCCGAGGATCCGTGCGCCGAAGCGGCTGCCGATGAAGGACTCGTTGACGATCTCCTCGCCCACCTCGATGGCCCCGCGGGCATGCTGTTGGGCGAGCCTGGCGCTGGTGCCGGTGCCGCAGGGTGAGCGGTCGAACCAGCCGGGATGGATCGCCATGGCGTGCCGGCCGTGCTGTGGTGTCGAGTCCGGGGCCTCGAGGTAGACGTGATGGCACACGTCGATCTCGGGATGCTCGGGATGCGCGACCGGGTGCTGCTCGTTGATCGCCGCCATGATCGCGAGGCCAGCATCGAGCAGTGGGCCCTTGGCGCCGCGCGCGAACGGCAGGCCGAGCTCCGCTGTCTTGACGAAGGCATAGAAGTTGCCGCCGTAGGCGAGGTCGTAGCGGACCCGCCCGAGGCCCGGCACCTCGACCTGCTCATCGAGTGCGTGGACGTATGCCGGGACGTTCTCGAGGGTGACCGAGGTGGCCTCGCCGTTCGCGACCGCGACACGCGCCGTCACCAGGCCTGCGGGCGTGTCGAGCCGCACGGTCGTCTCCGGCTCGGTGACCTCGACCATCCCGGTCTCGACGAGGACCGTGGCCACCCCGATGGTCCCGTGCCCGCACATCGGTAGGCAGCCGGACACCTCGATGTAGAGCACGCCCCAGTCGGCGTCCGGACGTGTGGGCGGCTGGAGGATCGCGCCCGACATCGAGGCGTGACCTCGCGGCTCGCACATGAGCAGGGTGCGCACGTCGTCGCGCTCGGCGACGAAGCGCACCCGTCGCTCGGCCATCGTGGCCCCCGGCAGGACCCCGATCCCGCCGGTGACGACGCGGGTCGGCATCCCCTCGGTGTGTGAGTCGACGGCGTGGTAGACGATCCGGCTGCGCATGGGATCAGTTGACGCCGGCGTCGATGAGCGCCTGCGTCTCTGCGCGGACGACACGGTCCTGCTCGGCGTGTCGCTTGAACTCACTGGCGCCATAGTCCTCGTCGCCCTTGTCGTCGAACTGCAGGCTGGTCGCGACGAGGATCCCGTGCCACGGCTTGCGTGCGGCGTCTACCATCTCATGCTCCTTGCTCCGGTGTGCTGGTCCCGGTCCGAGCGTACGGGCCTAACCGCATCAGTGCAATATTACATTGCATTGGGTGGTATTGAGCCGCCGGAGTCGCCGGAGTCGCCGGAGTCGCCGGAGTCGCCGGAGTCGCCGGAGTCGCCAGAGTTCCCGGAGTCCCCGGACCTCGCCACGACGCCGAGCGGCACCGGCGAGCTGACGAGCCGCTCGACGGGGGCGCCCGGTGCGCCGCAACTGAGCAGCGACGTGGCGAAGCCGCAGACCCGCCCCTGGCACCAGCCCATCCCGGCCCGGGTGAGCTGCTTGACCTGTCGCGCGTCACGGGCCCCGCCGTCTCGGATCGCATCGAGCACGACGCCGGCCGCGACCTCCTCGCACCGGCACACGCACGTGTCATCGGTGAGGGCCCCGGCCCACCCAGCGGGGACCGGGTGGGCCCGCTGGAGGGCGCCCGCGAAGAGTCGCAGCCGCCCGGCGACAGACCGCAGACGCTGCACCGCTCCCGAGTCCGCTGCCCCAACCCGACCCGCCCCATCGAGGTCTGCCGCGCCCCCCTGCGCCCCGAGGCGCCCTTCGATGACGGCCCGCGCCGCACCGCCG
>JAKDLQ010000086.1 GCA_030452775.1 Micrococcales bacterium
CCTGCGCTGCGGGCCTCGCTCGTTCCTCGCTCGTGTCCTTGCTCCGGTCGGCGCTGATGTCTGCTGGCGCGCCTCTTCCCTGCGCTGCGGGCCTCGCTCGTTCCTCGCTCGTGTCCTTGCTCCGGTCGGCGCTGATGTCTGCTGGCGCGCCTCTTCCCTGCGCTGCGGGCCTCGCTCGTTCCTCGCTCGTGTCCTTGCTCCGGTCGGCGCTCACAGCGGGATGTTCCCATGCTTCTTGGGCGGCAGGGTCTCCCGCTTGGTCTGCAGCGCTCTTAGCGCCCGAGTGACGTTCATCCGCGTGTTGGCCGGGCTGATGACCGTATCGATGTAGCCACGCTCGGCCGCGATGTAGGGGTTGGCGAGCGTCTTCTCGTAGTGCTCGACGAAGCCGGCTCGGACTGCATCGACGTCCCGGCCCTCGGCCTGCGCCGCCTTGATCTCCTTGCGGTAGAGGATGTTGACCGCACCCTGAGCCCCCATGACCGCGATCTGCCCGGTCGGCCAGGCCAGGTTGATGTCCGCGCCGAGATGCTTGGAGCCCATGACGTCATACGCGCCGCCGTAGGCCTTGCGGGTGATGACCGTGATCTTCGGGACGGTGGCCTCGGCGTAGGCGAAGATCAGCTTGGCGCCGCGGCGGATGATCCCGTCCCACTCCTGTGACGTTCCCGGCAGGAAGCCCGGCACGTCGACGAACGTGATGACGGGCACGTTGAAGCAGTCGCAGGTCCGTACGAAGCGGGCCGCCTTCTCCGACGCGTCGATGTCGAGGACGCCCGCGAGCTGCATCGGCTGGTTGCCGACGATCCCCACCGACATCCCGTCGATCCGGCCGAAACCGGTGACGATGTTGGGTGCGAAGAGCGGCTGGACCTCGAGGAAGTCGGGTCCGTCCTCGCCCTCGTCGACGATGTGCTCGATGATGCCCCTCATGTCGTAGGGGACGTTGGGAGAGTCGGGAATGGCCGTGTTGAGCCAGAGGTCGTCATCGGTCACGGCAAGGTCGGCGTCGCCCTCGCCGTAGACCGGTGGCGTCTCGAGGTTGTTGCTCGGCAGGTAGGACAGCAACGCCTTGACGTAGTCGATCGCGTCCTGCTCGTCCGTGGCCATGTAGTGCGCGACCCCGGACTTGCTGTTGTGCGTCTTGGCGCCGCCGAGATCCTCGAAGCCGACGTCCTCGCCCGTGACGGTCTTGATGACGTCGGGGCCGGTGATGAACATGTGCGAGGTCTGATCGACCATGATGGTGAAGTCGGTGATGGCGGGAGAGTAGACGGCGCCGCCCGCACACGGGCCCATGACGAGCGAGATCTGCGGGATCACCCCTGAGGCCCGGACGTTGCGCATGAAGATCTCACCGTAGAGCCCGAGCGAGACGACGCCTTCCTGAATCCGTGCGCCGCCGGAGTCGTTGACCCCGATGACGGGGCAGCCGATCTTCATAGCGAAGTCCATGACCTTGACGATCTTCTCGCCGAACACCTCACCGAGGGAGCCCCCGAAGACCGTGAAGTCCTGAGCGAAGACGGCGACCTGCCGACCGTCGATCTGACCGTAGCCGGTGACGACGCCGTCGCCGTAGGGCCGCTTCTTCTCCTGCCCGAACTGGCTGCTGCGGTGCCGCGCGTACTTGTCCATCTCGATGAAGGTTCCCTCATCGAGGAGCATCTCGATCCGCTCACGAGCGGTCTTCTTGCCACGCGCGTGCTGCTTCTCGACCGCTCGCTCGGAGCCGGCGCTCGCGACCTCCGCCACCCGACGCTTGAGATCAGCGAGCTTGCCGGCGGTGGTTGTCAGATCGGGTGCGACGTCGGTCGCCTGTGTCTGCTCTAGAGCCATGGCGGCACTCTAGCCTTGTCACCGTGCGCATTCCGTTGCAGCCTGACATCATCCGCGCGGCGCTCGACGCGCCGGGCGCCCGATGGTCGCGCGTGGAGTTCCATCCCGCCCTCGAGTCGACGAACGAACGCGCGAAGGTACTCCTGCGCTCGTACGCCGAGCACCAGACGGCCGCACCACCGCCCCACCCCCTCAGGCCGTCTGCCGGCGAGCCCGGTGTCGATGACGGGCCCCTGTGGGGGATCGTCGTCGCCGACCATCAGACGGGCGGGCGCGGACGACTCGGGCGTAGCTGGGAAGTGCCGGACCGGGCTGCCATCGCCCTCAGCGCGACGGTCCCGGTGGCCGAACCGGCCGCCGCCGGCTGGATGCCGCTGCTCGCGGGGCTGGCCCTGTCGCGGGCGATCACGGAGGTCGCCGCCACGGCGGGCACCACCTTGACCACGCGACTCAAGTGGCCCAACGACGTGTTGCTGGCAAACGACGAGGACCGCAAGGTCAGTGGCATCCTCTGCGAGCTCGTCCCGCTCGCTCCGGGGGCCGGGCTCGCCGTCGTCGTCGGCACCGGGATCAACATCGACCAGACCCGGGCCGAACTGCCGGTCGACACGGCGACGTCGCTGGCGCTCGCCGGGGCGACGATCCGGCGTGAGGACCTCATCGTGGCCTACCTGGGGCACCTGGGCGAGCTCACGGACCCGACCGGCGACGGGAGCGGCGCGATCGACGTCGCGGGCGGGAGGGCGGCATACGGGCTGGCCTGTTCGACGATCGGCGCGCAGGTGCGGGTCAACCTCCCGACAGGGGAGGTCGTCGAGGGCGAGGCGACCGGGGTCGATCGGGCCGGCGGGCTCGTCGTCGCGACGGTGCGAGGGGTGCGATCATTCCCGGCCGGCGACGTCGTCCACGTACGGAATGCTCGTGGCGGGCTGGCATGATCGGAGCATGAGCGGGGACCGCCCCGGCGCGGGAGGCGATGACTATATCGAGCAACTGCTCGGAAAGCCCCTGCGCCTGCGCCGCCGCGACGTCAGCACCGGCGCCGAAGTCTCCCTGCTCTCGGCCCGCAAGTTCTGGCACGCTCTCGGCTTCCCCGTCATGGAGACCGACGACGAGGTGTTCACCGACGCCGACCGCGATGCCCTGCGCGCCGTGGCCGCGATCGTCCGTGAGGGCCTGCTCGACGAGCCGACGGCGCTTGCCATGACGCGCGCCTTCGCCCGGACGACCGAGCGCCTCGCCGGCTGGCAGTCGCAGCTGATCGCCGAAGCGGTCGAGGACGAGTGGCAGCAGGCGGAGGATCCGGACGCGACCGAGACCCGTGCCATCCCCAGGGCCGCGACGGCGAACGAGACCGCCGCCCGCCTCGTACAGCTGGCAGATCGCATGGAGCCGCTGCTGCTCTATGCATGGCGCCGCCACCTCGGCGCCACCGTGGCCCGGATGCTCGCCGACTCCGACCCCGAGTCCTACGGCCTGACCGCGGTCCGCTCCGTCGGCTTCGCCGACCTCGTGCACTTCACCTCCCTCGTGCGCAAACTGTCCGAGCGGGATCTCGGGCGGCTCGTGTCCCGCTTCGAGGCGCTGTCGTCCGACGTCATCACCGCCCACGGCGGCCGCCTCGTCAAGACGGTCGGGGACGAGGTCGTCTTCTCCACCGTCGGGGCAGCGCCGGCAGCCGCCATCGCCCTCGACCTCGTCGACGCGATGACCGAGGACGAACTGCTTCCCGATGTCCGGTGCGGCATGGCGCGCGGGCCGATCGTCTCCCGGCTCGGCGACGTCTTCGGTACGACGGTCAACCGCGCAGCGCGGCTGACCGCGGTGGCACCTGCCGGATCGGTGCTCGTCGACGCGACGCTGGCCCGGGAGCTGGCGACCCTGTCGGGCTTCGAGCTCCACGGGCAGCGGCGCCGCGTGCTGCGGGGCGTCGGCGCCATCACCCCTTCGGCCCTCCGGCGAGCCTCGCCCTCGGGCCGCCGATCCACCTGACCCGCAAAGGAGCACGTATGCCGCCCACCTCCCCCCTCGCGCGAATCGACCGTTTCGACGACCCCCGCCTCGTTCACGTCGCCGAGCTCGTGCTCGACCGGCCGGAGGCGCTCAACGCCATCTCGACGCCGATGAGCACCGCTATCGCCGACGCCACGACCGAGCTGGCGCGGGACGAGTCCGTGCGGTGTGTCGTCCTGTCCTCGGCTCATGCCCGGGCCTTCTGCGTCGGGGCCGACCTCAAGGAGCGCAACTCCTTCTCCGATGCCGACCTCATGGCGCAGCGCCCCCTCGCGCGGTCGGCCTACGGCGGCGTGCTCGCACTGCCGGTCCCGGCGATCGCCGCGGTCGACGGCTTCGCGCTCGGCGGCGGCTTCGAGCTGGCCCTGTCCTGCGACATCATCATCGCGGGAGAGGCCGCGCTCGTCGGGCTTCCCGAGGTCGGGGTCGGCGTCATCCCCGGCGGTGGCGGCACCCAGCTGCTCGTGCGCCGGGTCGGCTGGTCGAAGGCCGCCACGGTGATCTTCTCCGCCGCCAAGCTCACCGCTGCGAAGGCGCTCGAGCTCGGGGCGCTCGATGAGAGGGTGCCGGCAGGATCGGCGAGGCAGCGCGCGCTCGCGCTGGCCGCGACGATCGCCGCCAACTCGCCCGTCGGACTGCGCAACGCCAAGAAGGCGATGCGGCTCGGCGCTGACGTCGACCTGTCGGCGGGCCTGGAGATCGAGGACGGCTGCTGGCGGGCGACGGCCTTCTCCGGCGACCGGCGCGAGGGAGTGGCCGCGTTCGCCGAGAAGCGAACCCCGCAGTGGCCGGGCAGGTGATTCCCAGGTGATCCCGAAGGGCGCGGCGAAGGACGCGCTCGCGTGGAGGCGAGGTCGCGAGGCGGGCACGGCGGCATACGAGATGAGCGGTCGTCGCACAGCGGATAGGCTGAGATGAGCGGGTGAACACCGAATTGCGAACGCAGGGGACCGATGACATGACTCGAGTGCTGTTGGCAGAGGACGACCCTGCGATCTCTCAGCCGCTCGCCAGGGCGCTGCTGCGTGAGGGATACGAGGTCGATGTCCGGGCCGACGGTGCCTCCGCTCTCGAGGCTGCACTCAACAACCCCGATCTCGTCCTGCTCGACCTCGGGCTGCCGGCGATCGACGGTCTCGAGGTCTGCCGTCGCCTGCGGGCCGAGGGACGCACCATCCCCGTGCTCATCCTCACCGCCCGCGCCGACGAGGTCGACACGGTCGTCGGCCTCGATGCCGGCGCAGACGACTACGTCACCAAGCCGTTCCGTCTGGCCGAGCTGCTCGCCCGGGTCCGGGCGCTGATGCGACGCACGCCTACCGACGCGGGCGACGACGGGGTCGAGCTGGTCCGGATCGACGCCGAGGGCCGCCGGGCGTGGTTCCGCGGCGAGGAGTTGCCGCTCACCGCCAAGGAGTTCGACCTGCTGAGGGTGCTCGTGCGCGAGCAGGGCAAGGTCGTCTCGCGGGAGTCGCTGATGCGGGAGATCTGGGACACGGTGTGGCTCGGCTCGACCAAGACGCTCGACATGCACGTCTCCGGGCTGCGCCGCAAGCTCGGTGACGACGCCACCTCGCCTCGGTACATCTCTACCGTTCGAGGGATGGGGTTCCGGTTCGAACGCCCCGGCTCGCAGTGACAATGCGCCGGCTCATCGACCGGATCTCGCTGTTGACCGCAGGACTGGCGGTGGCCATCCTCGTCGTCGTGGTGAGTGGCTCGGCCTGGTACCTGTCACATGAGCGTCCAGACCAGGCCTTCTCCCTCGACGAGTCGTATCCGAGCCTCTGGGTGGCGCGCCTGGTCGCGTTGCTCGCGGTGCTGGGCGGCGCCAGTGTCGTCCTCGCGATGCTCGCGACGCTGCCGCTGCGCCGCCGGCACGCGTCCTGCACCGATCTCCTCGTGCGGCAGGCGAGGCGGTTCACCGCCGGTGAGACGCGGCTGTCTCCGCTGCACACCGGCGTCGAGGAGTTCGACCTCATCTCGGAGGTCCTCACCCGGCAAGCCCACGACATGACCCGCTCACTCGCGGCGGAGCGAGACTTCGCCGCAGATGCCTCGCACCAGCTGCGCACCCCCCTGACCGCGCTGCTCATGCGGCTCGAGGAGATCTCGGCCACCGACGACGCGACGGTCGTCAAGGAAGAGGCGACGATCGCGATCACCCAGGTCGAACGGCTCACCCGGGTGGTCGACGATCTGCTCGGACGCAGCCGGGGAGCCAATGGCCCCACTCCGTCGGTCTCGCTCGACTCCGTCATCGCCGCCCTCCAGCGGGAGTGGCAGCCCGCGTTCGAGAAGGCGCGTCGATCGGTCCGCGTCCACGGGGAACGAGGCCTGTTCGTGCGCTCGACCCCCATTGCGCTGTCGCAGGTGCTCAGCACCTTGTTCGAGAACTCGCTCGCTCACGGGCGCGGGACCGTGGACGTGCAGGCCCGCCGGTCCGGTCCTTCGGTCGTCGTGGAGGTGAGCGACGAAGGCGACGGGGTGCCGGCGACCATGGCTGCGCACATCTTCGAACGTTCGGTGAGCGGCGGCGCACGGGGCAGCACCGGCCTCGGCCTCGCACTCGCCCGCGACCTGGCCGAGGCCAACGGCGGCCGTCTCGACCTGGTCCAGGCCCAGCCGGCGCGGTTTGCGCTCTTCCTCTCCGAGGCCGAGGATCGCTGAGGTGCGGCGGCTACGCACCTACCTGCTGGTGCGCCATCGACGCAACTGGATGCTGCTGCTGCGTTTCGCGGTGGTGGGGGCCTCCGGGGTGCTGGTCAACCTGCTCGTGCTCGTGCTCGTCAAGCGGCTCGGACCCGACGTCGACCAGGGGATCGTGGGGATCGTCGGCACGCGCTTCAACGTGCGCTGGTATCACGCGTACTCCACCGTGGCGTTTCTTGTGGCCAATCTGTGGAACTTCCAGCTCAACCGGTCCTGGACCTTCCGGAGCGCCGCCCGGTCCGGCTGGTGGCGCGAGTACTGGCCGTTCCTCACGGTGGGCCTGCTCGGTCAGGGGATCGGGTTGTTGCTGCTCACGCTGCTCATGCACCCCGGGTCGTTCATGGCCCTGCCGGTCTCGGTCCTCGATGACTCGACCGGCTTCCGCACCCGGCTCTACTGGGCTCAGCTCATCGTCATCGCCGTCGTCACCCCGATCTCCTTCGTGCTCAACAAGCTGTGGACCTTCGCCGCCGTGCGCACGCATCGTCTCGACCTCGCCGACCCGACACACGAGGCGGTGCTGCTGGACTCGGCGGGCGATCAGCCGTGACCGACAACTACGCTGGGGGATCGTGAGCGAGCCCGTGCGTGCCCCCGGAGGATTCCCCGTCGTCGGCGTCGTCGGCGGGGGGCAGCTCGCACGGATGATGCAGACGTCGGCGATCGAGCTGGGGATCCAGTTGTCCGTCCTCGCGGAGTCCCCTCTCGCGTCGGCCGCGCTCGTCGTGCCCTCGTCTCCCATCGGCGACCACACGGATCTCGAGGCGGTCCGGGAGTTCGCCCGCTCCTGCGACGTCGTCACGTTCGACCACGAGCACGTCCCGCCCGCTGTCCTCGCGGCCCTTGAGGCGGACGGTGTCGTCTGTCATCCGACCCGGACCGCTCTGAGGTATGCCCAGGACAAGCTCGCCATGCGTGAACGGCTCACCCGCCTGGGGATCGCCTCCCCGCGCTGGGCGACGGCGCGGACCGCGGATGACGTGCGGGCGTTCGGTGACGACATCGGATGGCCGATCATCGCCAAGACCCCACGCGGAGGGTACGACGGCAAGGGCGTCACGCTCGTCGCGAACCCTGAGGCCATCGAGTCGATCGCCGACTGGCTGGACGCGGTCGGATCGCCCGGCCCCCTCGAGCACGGGGTGCTCCTCGAGGAGCGGGTCGACTTCGCCCGTGAGCTCGCGGTGCTCGTCGCCCGCAGCCCGTCCGGTCAAGGCGCGGCGTGGCCTGTCGTCGAGACCGTCCAGACCGAAGGCATCTGCACCGACGTGGTGGCGCCCGCGCCGGCGCTCGAGCCCGGCCTCGGGGCGCTCGCCACCGAGGCAGCGCTGCGGATCGCGGGGGAGCTGGATGTGACCGGTGTGCTCGCCGTCGAGATGTTCGAGGTCCGTGAGGCCGACGGGCGCCCCGGCTACCGGGTCAACGAGCTGGCCATGCGACCGCACAACAGTGGGCACTGGTCGATGGACGGAGCCGTGACGGGCCAGTTCGAGCAGCACCTGCGCGCGGTGCTCGACCTGCCGCTCGGCGACCCGACCCCGTGCGCGCCGTGGACGGTGATGGCCAACGTCCTCGGCGGGCACGACGATCGCCTCTACCGGGCCTACCGCCACATCATGGCCCGCGATCCGGGGGTGAAGATGCACCTCTACGGCAAGGGAGTGCGACCCGGGCGCAAACTCGGGCACGTCACCGTCAGCTCGGCCCACCTCGAGGGGGCCCGCGAACGGGCTCGGCACGCGGCGGACTACCTCGAAGGAGTGATCACCGAATGACGGAGCGGAGCGAGGCACCTGCGGTCGGCATCGTCATGGGCAGCGACAGCGACTGGCCCGTCATGCGAGCGGCGGCCGCCGCCCTGGACGAGTTCGAGATCTCGCACGAGGTCGAGGTCGTGTCGGCACACCGGATGCCCGACGAGATGCTCGCCTACGGACGTGCGGCGGTCGGGCGCGGGCTGCGGGTCATCGTCGCCGGTGCCGGGGGGGCGGCGCACCTGCCAGGGATGCTCGCGTCCGTCACCCCGTTACCGGTCATCGGGGTGCCGGTGCCGCTGGCCTACCTCGACGGGATGGACTCGCTCCTGTCGATCGTCCAGATGCCGGCCGGGGTGCCGGTCGCGACGGTGTCGATCGGCGGGGCCCGCAACGCCGGACTGCTCGCCGCGCGGATCATCGGCGCCGGCGACGGCGAGATGGCCGCGGCAGTCGCCCGGCGGATGGCCGGCTTCCAGGCGACGTTGCGCGACCAGGCTCGCGCCAAGGGCGACGCGCTGCGGGCCGAGGTCGCCGGTACGCCCGACGCCTGACCACTGCGTCGGCAACACATCCCTGGCCCCTGCTTCGGCAACACACCGAGCACCCGGCAACACCCACCGGTAATAACCAGGCGGAGCTGGCCATTCCTCGGGGTGTTGCCGA
>JAKDLQ010000087.1 GCA_030452775.1 Micrococcales bacterium
GCCCTCGACTCGATCAACGCGGACCTGGCGCACAAGGGAGGGTCGGAGGGCGGGATGCTCACCGCCGGGATCTTCCTCCAGGAGTTCGTCGGCAGCGGTATCCCATGGAGCCATATCGACATTGCCGGGCCGGCCTTCAACGACAAGGAGGCCAACGGCTACCTCCCCAAGGGTGGGACCGGGTTCGCCGTCCGCACGCTCGTCGCCCTCGCCGAGTCGTACGCCTGACCCCACCTGGACGGGCCGGCCTTTCGGCTCGACAGGGTCAGCCGGACTTCCGGCGGAACATCTGTTGAACCTTCGCCGGGCCGTGCGCGCCGTGGACCTTCGAACGGTCCCCCTCATCGGAGACGTCCTTGCCGCCATGCGAGTGCTTCTTGTCCAAGGCCTCGCGAAACTTGGCCTTCACCTCTTCGCTGGGGCCGGTCTCGGTTTCTTCCTTCTTCGTCATGCGAACTACCTTCCAATGGGTCGCGGCCAGGAATGTCGACGCGGAACGCGGACGGTGTGTGGCCACTGTGTCAGCCCGGCGGCATACGGTCCACTGTATTGATGCGTCGTCGACGGGTGGTTGACGGGTGCGGCGCTTTGGGGGGTGCACCCCTCATTCGGGGCTGCCGCCGGTGCGCCGTTGGCGGGTGTTCCACTGCCGCATCCGGTTGGGGTAGCCCGTCTGGTTCACGTCGTAGACGGGGATCTCGAGCTTGCGGCTGATCGTCCACGCCTCCGCTTGTGTCCCGAGCGCCCGGCGCGTCCACTCGCCGTCATGGGCGATGAGCACGACCGTGGTGGGCGAGACCGACGTCGGCGGCTCGACGTAGGCCTCGACCCCGCGGCGAGACGCGATGAACTCCCGCAGGTGCGCCTCGGCTGCCTTGCGGTCGATGGCCATCTGGGGACCATCGGAGGGACCGATGGCCACCTGTGTCTTGGACTTGCGGCGGGAGAACCAACCCATGCGGAGACTCTACGACGCGGCCGGGTGTCGAGCATCGCCATACCTGCCTGTGACGCAGCGCTCGATCAGTGACAAGATGCTTCCTGCGGAGCCATCCCCGCCGGGAGGGGCCTTCGTTCGCGCCAACTCGCGAGTGCACCGGATCACCACACCCTCGAGCAAGGAGCAGCATCCATGTCGGGTAGTGCCGCAGACGACTACGACGTCATCATCCTCGGCGGAGGGTCGGGCGGCTACGCCTGTGCGCTGCGGGCCGCCGGGCTCGGCCTATCGGTGGCGCTGGTGGAGAAGGCCAAGCTGGGCGGGACCTGCCTGCATCAGGGGTGTATCCCTACCAAGGCGATGCTGCACACGGCCGAGGTCGCCGACGCCACGCGTCAGAGCGCCCAGTTCGGCGTGACGGCCACACTGGAGTCGGTCGATATGGCCGCGGTGCACCGCTACAAGGACGGTGTCGTCGCGCGGTTGTACAAGGGTCTGCAGGGACTGGTCAAGGCGGCCACGATCGACTATGTCGAGGGCGTGGGCGCGCTTGATGGCCACCGCACCGTCGTCGTCGGCGACCGTCGCCTCAACGCGGCCAACGTCGTCCTGGCGACCGGGAGCCGGGCCCGATCATTGCCCGGGCTCGAGGTCACCGGCCGGATCATGACGAGCGATGAGGCGCTGACCATCGACGAGGTGCCGGAGCGGGTCGTCGTGCTCGGCGGCGGGGTCATCGGGGTCGAGTTCGCTTCCGTGTTCAAGAGCTTCGGCGCCGACGTCACGGTCATCGAGGCGCTCCCACGCCTTGTGGCGGCTGAGGACGAGGCGATCAGCAAGCAGCTGGAGCGAGCGTTCCGCAGGCGCAAGATCGCCGTCAAGACCGGCGCCCGCTTCGCCGGTGCCACCCAGTCCGAGGACGTGGTGACCATCTCCCTCGAGTCGGGCGAGACGCTCGAAGCCGACCTGCTGCTGGTCGCCGTCGGTCGAGATCCCGCCACGGACGGGCTCGGCTACGAGGCGGCAGGCGTCACAGTCGATCGTGGCTTCGTCCCGACGGATGATCGCCTCCGCACCAGCGTCGACGGCGTCTACGCCGTCGGCGACATCGTGCCGGGACTCCAGCTCGCGCACCGGGGGTTCGCGCAGGGCATCTTCGTCGCCGAAGAGATCGCCGGCCTGGCCCCCGCCGTCATCGACGAGCCCGGCATCCCCCGGGTCACCTACTGCGACCCCGAGATCGCGAGCGTCGGTCTCGACGAGGCGCAGGCCAGGGAGAGGTACGGCGAGGTGGAGACCTACGAGTACAACCTTGGCGGCAACGGCAAGTCCCAGATCCTTGGCACGCAAGGTTTCGTCAAGCTCGTCCGAGCCAAGGACGGGCCTGTCGTCGGGGTGCACATGATCGGTGCCCGGATGGGCGAGCAGGTCGGCGAGGCGCAGCTCATCGTGGGCTGGGACGCCCACCCCGAGGACGTCGCCGGGTTCGTTCACGCGCATCCGACCCAGAACGAAGCCCTCGGCGAGGCACACCTCGCCCTCGCCGGAAAGCCATTGCACGCACATGCCTGATCACAGCCAGAACTGGAACTGAGGAGAGAATCGACATGCCCGAACGCGTGACCATGCCGGCCCTGGGTGAATCCGTCACCGAGGGCACCGTCACCCGCTGGCTGAAGAACGTCGGCGATCAGGTCGAGGTCGATGAGCCTCTGCTCGAGGTCTCGACCGACAAGGTCGACACGGAGATCCCCTCGCCCGCGGCCGGGACCCTCCAGGAGATCCTCGTCCAGGAGGATGACACGGTCCCGGTCGGCGCCGACCTGGCCGTCATCGGCGAGGGTGAGTCGGCTGCGCAGGCCTCGTCCACCCCCGACTCGAAGGACACTACCGAGCCTGCTGCTGAAGAGGAGCCCCCTGAGGAACCGGCCGAGGAGCCGGCTGAGGAGCCTGCGGCCGAAGCGCAGCCCAGTGCCGAGCAGAAGACCCAGTCTGGCAACGGCGAGCCGGAGTCGCAGGAGGCCGACTCCGGAGGCGAGGCCACGAAGGACAGCACATCGGAGGGTCACACCGTCGTCATGCCGGCGCTCGGCGAGTCCGTCACCGAAGGCACCGTGACCCGCTGGCTCAAGGCCGAGGGTGACGACGTCGCCGTCGACGAGCCGCTGCTCGAGGTGTCAACCGACAAGGTCGACACGGAGATCCCGTCGCCCTACGCGGGCAAGCTGAGCAAGATCCTCGTCCAGGAGGACGACACGGTGCCGGTCGGCGCCGACCTTGCGACCATCGGCGGTTCAGCAGCCGCGCCGGAGGCGCCCCCGAAGGCTGAAGCGGAGGCGGCACCCGAACCCGAGCCCGAGGCGGAACCCGAGCCCGAGGCGGAGGCGGCACCCGAACCCGAGCCCGAGGCGGAGGCGGCACCCGAGCCCGAGCCAGCCGCGGCGCCAGTCGGGGAGGTCGACAGCTCAGCTGCCTATGTCACTCCGCTCGTGCGCAAGCTCGCGAGCCAGCACGGCGTCGATCTGTCCTCGCTTGCCGGCACCGGTGTGGGCGGACGCATCCGCAAGCAGGATGTACTCGCGGCAGCCGAAGCGGCCAAGGCGCCCGCTCCAGAGCCCGCGGCGGCCGCGTCCGCACCGGCGTCGGCCACGCCCAGCGCTCCGGCCGCCTCTGCTGCCCCCGCGCCTTCGGTCTCGCCGAAGCGCGGCACCCGCGAGAAGATGACCCGCCTGCGCAAGGTCATCGCCGGCCGGATGGTCGAGTCGCTACAGACGTCTGCCCAGCTGACGACGGTGGTCGAGGTCGACCTGACCAAGGTTGCTCGGATGCGAGCCAGGGAGAAGTCGGCCTTCGAGGCACGTGAGGGCACCAAGCTGTCCTACCTGCCGTTCCTCGCTCTCGCCGCGGTGGAGGCGCTCAAGGCTCATCCGAACGTCAACGCCAGCATCGAGGACGACGAGATCGCCTACCACGGCTCGGAGAACCTCTCCATCGCGGTCGACACCGACAAGGGCCTCATCGTGCCGGTCGTCAAGAACGCCGGCGACCTCAACATCGCCGGCCTCGCCCGGGCCATCGCGGAGCTAGCGGATCGCACGCGCAACAACAAGATCACGCCGGACGACCTGGCCGGCGGCACGTTCACCATCACCAACACGGGCAGCCGTGGGGCACTCTTCGACACTCCGATCATCAACCAGCCGCAGGTGGCGATCCTCGGCACCGGTGCCCTGGTAAAGCGGCCCGTCGTCGTGGCAGATGCAGACGGTGGCGAGTCGATCGCCATCCGCTCGATGATGTATCTCGCCCTCACCTACGACCACCGGATCGTCGACGGAGCCGACGCGGCCCGCTTCCTCGCCACGATGAAGGAGCGGCTCGAAGAGGGCCAGTTCGAGGTGTGAGCGACATCGAACTCGAGACGTCGAGCAGAGCCACGTCATGACGAAGCGCGTCGCCATTGCCGGGTCATCCGGACTCATCGGGGGCGCGCTGCGTCGTCATCTGACCGCCCGAGGCGATCAGGTCGTGTCCCTCGTCCGTCGACCGGCCCGAGCATCGGAGGAACGACGGTGGGACCCGGCTCGCGGCCGGCTCGACCCGATGGCCCTCGACGGGCTCGATGCCATCGTCAACCTCGCCGGGGTGGGTATCGGAGACCGACGCTGGAACGACGTCCACAAGCAGGCGGTGGAGCAGTCCCGGATCGAGACGACCGACACGATCTCCGTGGCCCTCGCGATCGAACACGACCGGTCGGGGCGCAGCATCAGGTTCGTCAACGGCTCCGCCGTTGGCTTCTACGGCGATCGCGGGGACGAGGTGCTGACCGAGGACAGCGCAGCCGGTGACGACTTCCTCGCCGGGGTGGTCTCCCGATGGGAGGCCGCGACGCAGCCGGCCCAGGACGCAGCCGTGCCGGTCGCCATCGTTCGCACCGGCCTCGTCATGGCTCGTGGCGCTGGAGCCTTCCAGCCCCTGCTCCGCCTGGCCCGGCTCGGGCTCGGGGGCCCCCTTGGCTCCGGTCGGGAGTGGTGGCCCTATGTCACGCTCGTCGACGAGGTCCGTGCGCTCACGCATCTCATCGACCATCCCGACCTCACTGGCGTGTTCAACGTCGCGGCACCGGAGGCCAAGCGCCAGAAGGAGATCGCTGCGGCCATCGGTGCGGCGCTGCGCCGCCCGTCGGTGCTGCCGGCTCCCCGGATCGCGCTGCGGGTGGTCGTCGGGGAGTTCGCCGACTCGATCCTCGCGAGCCAACGGGTCACGCCCAGCCGCTTGCTCGCGCACGGGTTCGAGTTCGAGTACCCGGACCTCCAGTCGTCGGTCACCTGGCTCGTGCAGGCCTGATCGTCTCGATCCGCCAGCCGACGGTGGTCCGCACCAGGCTGAAGTCGAGGCGCTCCCCGCGAGCGGCTGGCTTGGTCAGGCTCGGACCGCCGGTCTGCAGCACTCCATAGGGCGACACATCGACCCTCGCCTGGACCGTGACGTGGTCGCCTCCACGCCTCGACCCTCCCGGAGCGCTCGTCGGAGGGGCGCTGGAAGGAGCGGCCGGACCACTGGTCGCCATGGTGGAGACACCACTTCGGTCCGCTGTCCTCGTCCGTGAGACGAGCGCGGCCTCGGCGACGGTGAGCCGAAGCCCTGAGTACACCTGCCCGTTGGCCCGCAGCTGCTCGATGACCTGTTCGTCACGTCGCTCCGAGTCCGCTCCCGGCCGGTGCACTCCGGCCAGGGCTACGACGTCCCGACGCGTCAGCGCGTCCGCACGCCGGTCCGTCAGCTCCTGGAGCAGCTCCATCGGGTGGTCTCCGACCGTCGATATCCGGGTGGCATCGGTCGCGGCGCCGACCACCGGCCCGGTGGAGGTCTTGGCCGGCTGCCGGAGCGACGCCGACGAGCCAGGTGACGAGGAGCCGGCTGACGAGGAGCCGGCTGACGAGGAGGCGCCGGCGGGCCTGGCTCCGTCGACGAACCCGTCCGCCGGCAGCCGCGAGCTGAGCGCCCAGCCGGCCGCAAGAGTCGTGCAGAGCAACAGCCCGAGGGCCAGTGTCAGCAGGCGGCGGCGCGGAATCCGCAGCACGACCGGCCACGACGGACTCCCACGCCGGCCACGGCCACGGCGCAGCAGGGTAAGTGCCCTCCCTGGCCGAGCTCTCCCCAGCCGAGCTCTCCCCAGCCGTGCCCATGCCTCCCGGGTCCTGCCCTGACCCGGCTGCGTCATCGACGGGCCGTCGAGGGCGGCGTCGAGCCGCAGCCGGTTGGTCAGGGCGGTGGCCTCGTCGGCCCCGATCGCCACTTCGACCGGCTCAGCGGGCGCTGCGTGGAAGAAGAGCCCGCCGAGCTCCGCGGAGGATGGACGCTGCAGTGGATCCGGGTCGATGCACGCCCCGACCACTGGCGCCACCTGCGGGCCGACGTGGCTGGCGATCGTCTCCGGGTCGAGCCGCATCATCGTGTCGGGCGCTCCGTTGCCGGTCAGGCAGAACCAGGCCAGCGCGCCGAGCGCGAAGACGTCGCTCGCCTCCCCGGGCGGGTCGCCGGCCCGCACCTCGGGAGCGACGAATCCGGCGGTTCCGTGCACCGCGCCCGAACCGGCTCCCGCGAGCCGGGCGGCACCGAGATCGAGCAGGAGCGGCTTGCCCTCCGCCGTGACGAGGACATTGCGGGCACTGATGTCGCCATGGGTCCCCCCGGCAGCGTGCAACGCCGACACGGCATCGGCGAGCGGGGTCAGCACGGTCACCGTCTCCCCGGGTCGCAGCCGTCCCCGGGCCTCGACGGTCGATGCGAGGGACGCACCCTCCACGAGGTCGAAGACGAGGGCGGTGCGGCCATCGGCCAAGCCGACGACGTCGCGCAGCGGGACCAGGTGCTCGTGTCGGACCGCTTGCAGGACGTGCCGCTCGATCTCACCCTGGCGCCGGTCGACGTCATCGGAGCACTCGTGCGGCACCTTGATCGCCACCGCACGACCCATGGCATCTCGGCCGGACCAGACGATCCCGGTGGCGCCCCTGCCGATGATGCCCTCCACGGTGTGGCCGGCAATCTCGGGACGGGACGGCTGCTGCGTGCTCACTCGTCCATGCTCGCCGGTGCGGGCGATCCCCCGCGAGAGTTGTCCACAGGAACGACCTGCGGCACCGAAGGACCGGCTACCGAGCCTGACCGGGTGTCAGCACGTCAACGACCCTGCGATCCCGTGCGCTGACCCGCGCCGCGTCGATGACGGCGAGCACATGGACCGCATCGCGGGGGTCGACCGGCATCCGCCCCTGCGGGTCATCGGAGCGCAGCGCTGCGGCCACACCGCGGTAGAACTCGGCCTGATCCGAGCCGGCGACGACCGGACCCGGCTCCCGCTCGTCGCCGCGCACGATCCAGCCGAGGGTGTCGCCGTCGTTGGCGAACTCCGTGAACGCACTGACGTCGTCGAACTGCTTGCCGATGACGTATGCCGCTGACGAGCCGGCCAGCCGGGCGCGCGGTCCCGGCGCGCCGTTGACGGACGAGGCCATGAGGTGGCTGATGACGCCCGAGGCGTGCCGACAGGCGAGGAAGGTGTCGTCCTCGGCGGTCGTTCCGCGCGCGTCCAGCTCCGCGTAGACGCTCTCCACCTCGCCGTGGAGCAGGACCGCCTGATCGATCAGGTGCGACTGGAGGTCGAGGAGCAGTCCGCCGCCCTCATCCGGGCGGGCGGTCTCGCGCCAGCGCTGCTTGGGGACGGGCCGCCACCGGTCCCACCGGTACTCCGCTCGCCAGATCGATCCGATAAGGCCCTCGTCGCGGACCCGGGTGAGGGCCGACAGCTCGGGATCGAAGCGTCGGTTCTGGAAGACCGTGAGGGGAGTCCCGTGGTGCTCGGCCACGCTGACGACCTCGAGCGCCTCGGACGCATCGACCCCGAGGGGCTTGTCGACGACGAGCGCGATCCCGGCCTCGATCACCTGATGCGCATGCCGGGCGTGCGAGCCCGTCGGTGTCGCGAGGACGATGAGGTCAAGACCCGAGACCTCGAGCAGCGCCTCGAGATCCGGCACAACGGTCGCCTCCGGCAGGTCGGCGTGCAGCGCCGCCACCCGCTCCGGGTTCGATGAGGACACCGCTACCAGGTCCAGGCCCGCCCCGAGGATCGCGGGGACATGGAACACCCTGCCCCCAACGCCGTACCCCGCGAGGCCGACGCGGACTGGGGTGGGCGACGCGGCGGGGCTGGGCGGCATACGGTCAACTCTTGCACAGCCACGCGGTGGACCGGGCGTACCCTGACGACCATGCGCCTCGTGCATCTCGGCCTCGACCCCGACTTCGTCGACTACGAGCAGGCGTGGGCGCTCCAGCGAGAGACTCACGCCGAGGTCGCGGCGGGCTCCCAGCCGGACACCGTCTACCTCCTCGAGCATCGCCCTGTCTACACGGCGGGCAAACGCACCGAGCCGCAGGAGCGGCCCAAGGACGGCACCCCCGTCATCGACGTGGACCGCGGCGGCAAGATCACCTGGCACGGTCCGGGGCAGCTCACCGGATACCCCATCGTCCGGTTGCCCGCCCCGATCGATGTGGTCAGCTATGTCCGGCATCTCGAAACGATGATGATCCGGGTATGCGCCGACTTCGGGGTCGAGGCGGGACGGGTGCCGGGCGAGAGCGGGGCGTGGATTGCCGCAGACGAGCTCGGCCCGCGCCGCAAGATCGGTGCGATCGGGGTCCGGGTCAGCCGCCAGGTCACGATGCACGGGTTCGCCTTCAACTGCAACCCGGACCTCTCGTGGGGCGCGGTGATCATCCCGTGCGGCATCGTCGGCGCCGGCGTCACCTCGCTGACCCGAGAGCTCGGGCGGGACGTCCCCGTCACCACGGTCTTGCCGCACATCGAGCGACACCTCACCGACGTCCTCGCGACGCTCACCCCCAACCGGCGCGTCCAGGAATCGGGCCGAGTCGCTGCGCCGTAGTCTCGGCGACACCACCATCCACCGCCCCCGGGGCGGGGGGGGGCGGGGCCAGGGGCGCGCGCCGGCGGGGGGGGTGGGG
>JAKDLQ010000088.1 GCA_030452775.1 Micrococcales bacterium
TCGTGAGGCCGGCCACTGCCCCCGCCGAGATGAGCGTCGCGTAGCCGTCCTTGCCGACGTTGGTGAACGCGGCCGCGAGCGCTGCCTTGGGGTCGATCTCGTTGTAGGGCTGCATCCCGGTGATGACGAGGGAGACCGCGACGTAGAGCACGGTGCAGATCGCGAGCGAGCCGAGGATGCCGATCGGCAGGTCCCGCTGCGGGTTGCGAGCCTCCTCCGCCGTGGTCGCGACGACATCGAAGCCGATGTAGGCGAAGAAGACCAGCGCCGCGCCGGACATGATGCCCATGACCCCGAAGGCGGCGGGGGTCATGCCGAAGAGGACCTGCAGGACCGGCGCGTGGATGCCCTCGGCGGAGGCCGATCCTGGGGCCGACGGCGGGATGAACGGAGTCCAGTTGTCGCGGTTGACGAACTGGATGCCCCCGATGATCACGAAGATCACGATGAACACCTTGATCGCGACGAGCACGAGGTTGACCCGGAGCGACTCCTTGATCCCCCTGGCAACGAGCAGCGTCAGCCCGACGACGAGCAGGAAGGCTGCAAGATCGAAGCGCGACCCCGGACCCACCGACTCGGGCCAGGTGATGCCGATCTCACCGAGGAACGTGGTGAGATACTGCGACCAGCCCTGCGCCACGACGCCCGCTGCGAGCAGCAGCTCGAGCAGCAGGTCCCAGCCGATGATCCAGGCGATCAGCTCGCCCAGCGTGGCGTAGGAGAACGTGTAGGCCGACCCCGCGACCGGGACCGTCGAGGCGAACTCCGCGTAGCACATCGCCGCGAGTGCGCAGACGACCGCGCTGAGGATGAACGACAGGATGATCGAGGGCCCGGCGAACTGTTGCGCCGCCCGCCCGGTCACCGTGAAGATGCCGGCGCCGATGACGACGCCGACACCGAAGACGATGAGATCGAGCGCGGACAGGCGACGTTTGAGCTGATGATCGACCTCGTGCGATGCAGAGAGTGACTGCTCGACCGACTTGGTGCGCCACACACTCACCGGGACCTCCCGAAGACAGTTTGCTACGACGAGCCCCCAACCTAGACCCGTCAGGAGTTGGGATGGAAGGGCATCGGCCCGGTCCGGCGTCCGCGGCGTCGCTTCCGCAGATCATCGCTCTCATAAACCGGCTCCCCGCTCCGGGCCGGCGAGATCGGCATCGGGCGTGAGTAGGACTCGAGCCGCTCCGAGATGGGGTTGTGCACTCCGGGGACGTCGGGGTATGCCGTCTCGCCTCCTCCCGGCCGGTCGCCGTCACGGTCGCCGTCGTCGAAGTCATCGAAGCCCGCGAACTTGCCGTCGTCCGAGTCGGATTCGGACGGGTGGATGTCGAAGATCTCCGCGCAGATGATGCGGTAGGTCTCATCAGGATCGGGGATCCAGTTGATGATGCGCAGGGCCTGGTCCTGACCGGCGCTCTCCATGACGAACCGGCCGAAGCCAAACACCCGGCCCGGCAGGGTGCGGACGTAGCTCATGTCGGTGACCTTGGTGAAGGGCATCATCGGTACGTGCTTGGCAATGACCCCGTGCCGACGCAGCAGGCGCTTGTTGGTCACGACGATCCAGTCGCGACGCCAGTCGATGAAGCACCAGATGAGCCGCAGCACCACGATGAGGAAGACGATCCGCAGGGGCGGGCCGAGCGAGGCGGTCGCCCCGGTGAGGTTGGCCTCGAGGAGGAGCCAGATGCTGAACGCGAGGAGGGTCGTAGCCACGGGTTCAAGGAGGCGAGCCCGGTGCTGGTGGGTGGCCAGCACGATCCGTTCGCCGGGAGCCAGATAGGCACGCACCGCGTCGGGAAGTTCTGCGGCCTTGGGTGCCAGGATCATGTCGGGATCGTCCAGCCGGTGCTCAGGTGCGGTTCAGCAGTGCGGTGAAGAAGCGCTGGAGGGCATCGAAACCATCGAGGATCAGGTTCCAGATGCTGCCGACGATGTCCGCAGCACGGTCGGGGTTGGTGAAGACCGCATAGACCATGAAGCCAAGCACCACCCAGAAGGCGATCTTCTTGACCGTGTCCATGAATCCACTCCTGCCGGGCGATTGCCGAGACGGGGGCCGCCGCGGCACAAACTGCAAGGCCAGTGTGCCGCATGTGGACGGTGAGGTTGGTGAGCCGCCCCGCGTGTCGGCCACCGGGCTCAGGGCCCAGGCTCGGCGGCATACGGCATGGCGGTGTGCTCAGGCCACCCCGTAGAGCCGGTCACCGGCGTCTCCGAGCCCGGGCACGATGTAGCCCATGTCGTCGAGCCGCTCATCGACGGCGCCGAGGACGACCTTGACCGGGATGTGCGAGGTCTGCAACTGCTCCTCGACGTGCCGGATGCCCTCGGGCGCGGCGAGCAGGCAGACGCAGGTGATGTCGCGGGCTCCCATGCCGGCGAGATAGTCGATCGCCATGACGAGCGTGCCGCCGGTCGCGAGCATGGGGTCGAGGATGTAGACCTGCCTGCCGGTGAGGTCGTCCGGCAGCCGGTTGGCGTAGGTCGAGACCTCGAGGGTTTCCTCGTTGCGGATCATCCCGAGGAAGCCCACCTCGGCGCTCGGCAGCAACCGCACCATGCCCTCGAGCATCCCGAGGCCGGCCCGCAGGATCGGCACGATGATCGGCTTCGGTTTGGCCAGCTTGATGCCTCTCGTCGGCGCGACCGGGGTGTCGATGTCGATGGGCTCGACGCGCACGTCGCGGGTGGCTTCGTAGGCGAGCAGCGTGACCAGCTCCTCCGCGAGACGGCGGAAGGTCGGGCTGTCGGTCCGCTTGTCGCGCAGGTAGGTCAGCTTGTGGGCGATGAGGGGGTGGTCGGCGACGTGGACGTCCATGGGTGGAAACTTAGCGGGTGCCCAAGCAGCCCGAGACCTCCGTGCCGAAGGAGTCGAGCGACCCGGTCGATCGTTCCGAGACGTATGCCGCGTGGCTTGGGGAGGCGCTGGCCCTCGCGGCCGCGAGCGTCGGCTCCGAGGACGTGCCGGTCGGAGCGGCCGTGATCGCGCCCGACGGCTCCGTCGTCGGCCGGGGCCGTAAGGTGCGCTAAGAGCTGCCGGACCCGACCGGGCACGCCGAGGGCGTCGCGATCCGGGAGGCGGCCGCGGCCGCGGGATCCTGGCGGCTCACCGGTCACACGCTCGTCAGCACCCTCGAGCCGTGTGTCATGTGCGCGGGGGCGGCCATGGCCGCGCGGATGCAGCGGCTGGTCTTCGGCGCCTGGGACCCGAAGGCGGGAGCGTGTGGGTCGGTGTGGGATCTGACCCGCGACCCGCTCGCCACCCACCCGGTCGAGGTCGTCGGGGGCGTCCGGGCGACGGAGTGCGCGCACCTGCTCGTCGATTTCTTCGAGGGGCGGCGCCTCGGGTAGGGTCTGGCGCGGTGGCGTGTCCGAGCGGCCTAAGGAGCACGCCTCGAAAGCGTGTGAGGGGGCAACTCCTCCGTGGGTTCAAATCCCACCGCCACCGCCAGCCTGATCAGGCCGGGCCTTAGCTTCTGCGCCTTCTGGCCAAGATGTCGCGGAGAGCCGGCAGGGTGCGCTGGTCTTTGGGACGGTTGGCGGCCTGCTTGGAACGGATCACATCGGCCAGCGCCGCGACCTGGACGGGAACACCGAACAGATCCATGGATTCGGCGCAACGGCTGAGATCGCGGTAGCCCGTGGTGCCAGACGGCACGAAACTGATGTCGAGGTCCCCGTAGATGGTGGTCAAGTTCCACATGCGGGCGGCTCCGAGGGACTGCGCGTCGTGGGCGAACGGCAGGCCATCCGGTACGCCCTCGACCCTGACTTTGGCGTCGAGTTCGGTAAGGGCGGCCGAGAGTCTGGCCAGGTTCTCCGGCTCGACTGCCGGCGAGATGTCGAGGTCCTCGGTCGGAAACGGTGACCCGTGCGCGACCGCCGCGATTCCGCCGATCAACACATACGCCAAGCCGTGCCGGTCGAACACGGCCAGCAAACCTGACAGGTCGAGTTCACGTGCCAACCTGAGACTCCCGAACCGCCCCGAGCTGCCGGATGAGGCGCTGGTGTCGTTCGACCCGCTGCTGTGGTGAAAGGTCGAGCAGCCGTTCGGCCTGGGCGATGTCGCTGTCGTCATGCGGCACGATCGCTACCTCCAGGTCGAACCCGCAGAGCCGGACGAGACGACGCACATCGTCCAGGCTCGGTGCGGTCCGCCCTGATTCCCACCTGGCCACTCCCGACTGCGCCGTATCGGCGCGCGCCGCAAGTTCAGCCTGGGTGAGGCCGGCACGCAGCCGCGCTTCGCGAATCAAGTCACCGCCTATCACTCAGACAGCATAACCGAGCTGTTATCCGGTGACACGGCCACGGATTGAGGCGCTGGCCTTGGGAGGACTGGTCGTCGCGCCGCGAGCCACGGACCCTCACTGACTCGACCTCGCGGGGAGGTTGACACGAGGGGCCCGCAGGGCGCTTGCTGGAGATATCACCAGTGCGGATCGCCCGTGCGGCGATGCGCCGCGTCGAAGGAGCCTGCCATGCCCAGCGAGAGCACCCCCCTACCGGGGAGCAACCGGGATCTGCCGGATGCCGCCGCGATCATCGGTCGCGCCGATCGCACCGAGCCCATCCACGTGACGCTCGTCCTGCGCCGCCGAGGGCCGCTCCCCGACCCGGCGACCCGCTCGAGCACCGCCGCCAGGATCACCCACGAGGAGCTCGCTGCGAGGTACGGCGCGGACCCCGCAGACATCGCGGTCGTCACCGATGTCGTCACCCGAGCTGGTGCGACCGTCGTGCAGACCGATGCCGCGTCGCGCCGGGTGCGGGTCTCGGGGACGGTCGCCACGCTCGAGAGCCTGTTCGGCACCAGCCTCCATCGGGCGCGACTGGCCGGCGACACGGCCCGTGAGGCCCGGGTCCGCAGCGGGGGTCTCAGCGTGCCGGCGAAGCTCGACGGCATCGTCACCGCTATCCTCGGCCTCGACGAACGGCCCGCCGCGAGGGTGCCCTTTCGGCCGGTGACCCCCGTCCCCGCCGCCGGGGGCATCAGCTACACGCCGCCGGAGCTGGCCCGGATCTACCAGATGCCGCCGCACACCGACGGCGCCGGGACGACGCTGGCGATCATCGAGCTCGGTGGCGGCTTCCGCGAGTCCGATCTCGCCCACTACTTCACGAGCCTGGGCATAGCGATGCCGGACATCCGCGCGGTCGGCGTCGACGGCGCCACGAACACCCCTGGCACCGACCCCAACAGCGCAGACGGCGAGGTGGTGCTCGACATCGAGGTCGCGGGCGCGATCGCGCCCGGCGCACACCAGCTCGTCTACTTCGCGCCCAACACCGACGCCGGATTCCTCGATGCGGTCAGCGCCGCGGCGCACGCCACGCCGGCCCCGACGGCGCTGAGCATCAGCTGGGGTGAGAGCGAGGACTCGTGGACCGCCCAGGCGCGCACCGCGATGGACGAGGCGTTCGCGGACGCCGTGGCGCTCGGGGTGACCGTCACGGCAGCGGCCGGGGACAACGGGAGCAGCGACAGCCGGACCTCCGCGCGGGGGGTCCACGTCGACTTCCCCGCCTCGAGCCCGCATGTGCTCGCCTGCGGCGGGACGAGTCTGCACGCCGATGCGCAGACCGGCGAGGTGACGAGCGAGACCGTGTGGAACGACGGTCCGGGGCGCGGTGCGACGGGCGGCGGGATCAGCGATGCCTTCGCGCAGCCACCCTGGCAGTTGGACGCAGGCGTACCCACGGCCAAACGCCACCGGCGCGGTCATCCGACCGGGGCGCGCGGGGGCCGCGGCGTGCCCGATGTCGCCGCCAACGCCGACCCGGCGACCGGCTACCAGGTGTACGTCGATGGCACCGATGCCGTGTTCGGCGGCACGAGCGCCGTCGCGCCGCTCTGGGCCGCTCTCGTATGCCGCTGTGCGCAGTCCCTCGGCCACCCGCTGGGCCTGCTCCAGCCCGTTCTCTATCGCGGAATCGCGCCCGGTGTCGGCCAGCCAGGGTTCCGCGACATCACGACCGGGTCCAACGGGGCCTACGCGGCGACGACCGGCTGGGACCCGTGCACGGGTCTCGGCGTGCCCATCGGCACCGCTCTTCTGTCCGTCCTGCGTGACTGAGCCCCGCCCGGATCAGGGCGGTGGCATCGCCTCATCGGGGACGAGGACGATCCTGGTCCCGCGGACGTCGCCGTCCTCGAGGCGGGCATGCGCACGACGGGCGTGCGACATCGGCAGGGTCTCGATGCGTCGCGGCGTCAGCGCGCCTCGGGCGAGGAGCCGGTTGATCGTGCCGGCCGCGGCCGTGAGCTCGGCCACCGTGGCGTTGCTGATGGCGAAGCCGCGGATCGACCGATCGTGCGTGTACAGCTCGCCGAGGGTCAGCGTGACACGGGTGGTCATCCCGGCGAGGACGACGACCCGGCCGCGCGGGGCGAGCAGGTCGAGCAGGGAGGCGACGTCCTCCCGCGCCGACGTGTCGATGGCGAGGTCGATGCCGCCGGGGGCGATGGCGCGGAGCCGGCCCGCCAGGTCGTCCGCGCGGTAGTCGAGTACGTCGTCGGCGCCCATGGATCGGCAGTAGGCACGGTCGGCGGCACTCGCCGAGCAGATGACCCGGGCCCCGGACTCGGCGGCGAGCGTGACGAGGGCCGAGCCGACCTGGCCGGCCCCGCCGCCGATGTGGACCGTCTCGCCGCCTCGGATCCCCCCGTGGGCGTGCAGCGCGAGGTAGGCGGTTGCCGCAGGATGCACGATCGCGACCGCGGTGGCGGCAGCCACCCCTTCGGGCAGTGGATACGCCCGGTCGGCCGGCACGACGGCGAAGTCCGCGCTCGGGCCTTGCCGCCCGTCGTGGCCGAGGCTGTTGCTCCAGACGCGGTCGCCGCGCGCGAACGCGGTGACCCCGGACCCGACGGCGACGATGACGCCCACGACGTCCCGGCCGATGACGAACGGGAAGGGCAGCCGCGTCGGGTACGCGCCGGAGCGGACGAACGTGTCGACGTGGTTGACGGACACGGCCTCGACCCGGACGAGCACCTCGCCCGGCCCGCACCCGGGCGCTGGTAGCTCGCCGAAGCGGATCGTCTCGGCCAGGCCGCGCGCGGTGATGTACGCGGCATGCATGAGGACGTGTTGCGGGCCCACGATGCCCAGTCTGCACCGGTTGGGACGCCAGCGACGTGGAAGGGCGACCGTGGAGGTGTCCGTGCGACCGGGAGCGCTCCTGGAGTCACGGATCGTTGCTCCGTCGGGCTCCGTCGGGCTCCGTCGGGCTCCGTCGGGCTCTGTCGGGCCCGTCGACGGAGCTGGCCTCGACCCAGGGCTGCGCTGGCAGGATGGGCGCATGCCGACAGACGTCCCCCTCACCGTGCGCACGCCATCCCCGCTCGGGGAGTACCTGCGTTCTCGCCGCCAGGCGCTCGCGCCCGAGGATGTCGGCATCACGGCGGCCGCCGGCCGCAAGCCGGTCGGGCTGACCCGCCTCGAGGTGGCCGAGCTCGCGCGGATCTCGGTCGAGTACTACAGCTTCATCGAACGGGGACGTGACCTGCGGCCGAGCCGGGCCGTGCTCGACGCGATGGCAGCCGCACTGCGCCTCGATGCCGACGAGCGGGCGCACCTTCACGCCCTCGCCGTCGGCGCGTCGGCGCGGGTGTCGCTCCAGCGCGAGGAGCTGACCGAGGAGCTGGAGGAGTTGCTCGACTCGCTCGACCCCAACCCGGCCTATGTCGTGGGCGCCCGCTGGGACATCCTCGGGTCGAACTCTGCCGCGCAGCGCCTCTTCAGTGACTGGGAGCGCAAAGGGAGCAGCCACGAGCGCAATCTGCTCTGGTACTACTGCTGCGACCCAGCGGCGAGGAGCCTCTTCGTCGACTGGGAGCAGGAGGCGGCCGACCAGCTGGCTCTTTTCCGCGAGGCGTATGCCCGCCACCCCGATGATGCGGAGGCGTTCCAGCGCCTCCTCGATGACATCTTCGCGACCAATCCGCATGCCCAGCGATGGTGGGAGACGCACGACCGGGACCCGCGACGGGGCCGGACCAAGCGGATCCGCCTCGACGACGACAGCATCGTCCAGCTTCACCAGCTCGTCCTTGCGCTGGCCGACGACCCCGATATCGCCGTCATCGCCTACTTCGCCCACGCCGACGGTGACATCGACGGCCTCGACTTCGACGCGTGAGGACGACGTCGCAGGCGCGCGGGTCCAGCCGCCCGCCGACCGGATGCCCGCGCCCTTGGGTGGTCAGCGCCTGCGGGTCCCGAAGATGCTGCGGCTGATCTCCCGGCCGATCACCGTCCCGGCCGATCGCATCATCGACTTGAAGGCGGACGATCCGGTGACCTGCGCGATGATGCCGGGTTGCTCCTTCGGTGCCGGAGCGGCCTTCGAGGGCGTGGCAGCAGCCGGCGCCTCGGCGGGAGGGGTCTGCTCCTCGAGTCGCTTGGTCAGCAACTCGTAGGCCGACTCGCGGTCGAGCACATCGGCGTACTTCGCCTTGAGCTGAGAGCTCGCGATGATGCCGTCGATCGTCTCCTGCCACGAGGGGTCCATGAGCGAGTTCGGTGCCTTCATCCGGGTCCACGCCACGGGGGTGGGCACGCCCTTCTCCGACAGCACGGTCACGACAGCCTCGCCGGTGCCCAGGCTGGTCAGCAGCTTCTCCATGTCGTATGCCGTGTGCGGGTAGGTCGCGATGGCCTGCTTGAGGGCCTTGGCATCCTCGGGGGTGAAGGCGCGCAGCGCGTGCTGGACCCGGTTGCCGAGCTGGGCAAGGACCCCGGGGGGCACGTCCTTGGGCGACTGGGTGACGAAGAAGACGCCGACCCCCTTGGAGCGGATCAGGCGCACCGTC
>JAKDLQ010000089.1 GCA_030452775.1 Micrococcales bacterium
GCGTGTCCGCCCGATCTGCCGTCGCGCCGTTTCAGGTCATGGACGTCCTCGACCGAGTCGCCGTCCTGCGCGGTGCGGGCCGTGACGTCGTCTCGCTCTGTGCGGGTGAGCCCTCCGGGGGTGCCCCGTCTCTCGTGTCTGCGGCAGCGGCGCGCCTGCACGGGTCTGGGCGAGCGCTGACCTACACCTCCGCGCTCGGGATCCACGAACTGCGCCGCGAGCTCGCCGGACACTACCGGCGCTGGTACGGCCTCGAGCTCGACCCGGCCCAGATCGCCATCACGACCGGCTCGTCCGGGGGCTTCGTGCTCGCCTTCCTCGCGGCCTTCGACCCCGGGGACCGGGTGGCTCTCGCTCGACCCGGCTACCCGGCCTACCGCAACATCCTGCGCGCGCTGGGCTGTGAGGTCGTCGACATCGACTGCGGCCCGGATGTGCGCTACCAGCCGACGCCGGAGCTGCTCGACGCGGCGCAGGTCGACGGGCCGCTCGCGGGGCTCATCCTCGCCTCGCCGGCGAACCCTACCGGCACCATGGTCGACCGTGCGGAGCTGGCGGCGATCACGCGGTGGTCCGCCGAGCACGGGGTGCGCCTCATCAGCGACGAGATCTACCACGGGGTGACCTATCCCGAACCGGGCGCGTCCGACCCGCGCGGGGTGAGCGCCTGGGAGACCGATCCGTCGGCCATAGTCGTCTCGTCGTTCAGCAAGTACTGGGGCATGACGGGGTGGCGGCTCGGCTGGCTGCTGTTGCCCGAGGACCTGGTCCGTCCCGTCGACGCGCTCGCGGGCAACGTCGCGCTCTGCCCGCCGGCACCGGCGCAGTATGCCGCCGTCGCGGCCTTCGCCGAGGAGTCCTACCTCGAGTGCGACGCCGAGGTCGCCGAGTTCGCGCGGACCCGGGCCTTGCTGCTACACCATGCCGACCGGCTCGGCTGGGGACCGGCCGCGCCGGCCGACGGGGCGTTCTACTACTACGCCGACCTCGGGACCGCGCTCGAGCGGTGGGGAAGCTCGGCGGCATACGCCGCTGCCCTGCTCGAGGACGCCGGGGTCGCCGTCACCCCCGGCGCCGACTTCGACGAGCGGGGCGGGGGCCGTTGCGTCCGGCTCAGCTTCGCCGCCGGCACCAGCGCGGTCGGCGAGGCCATGGAGCGGATCGTCGCCTTCCAGCAGGGGTGAGCCATCGGCCCGACCGGCCGGCACGTCCGCTGGAGCACGGGCCGGGCCGGACCTCGTGGCCGCTTGCCCCATGTGGGCCGGACGATCCGCAAATCTGTGGTCTGTTAGGGGTTGAGCGACACGACCGCTGGTCGTAGGTTATGGGCACCAACCCGGCGGAGCCAGTCCCGACCCGAGATGAGGCAACGATGTCCGCACCGTTCGAACCGCCAGGGCCCGAGCAGCCCGGCACCCACCCGAAGGGAGACCGAGCCTTCTTCGGCCACCCGATCGGCCTCTCGACACTCTTCTTCGTCGAGATGTGGGAGCGTTTCTCCTACTACGGGATGCGCGCCATCCTGCTCTACTTCCTCATCGACACCGCGGCCAACCACGGCCTCGGCCTCGACAAGGTCACCGGCGCCGCCGTCGTCTCGATCTACGGCGCGTCCGTCTACCTCCTGGCGATCGTCGGCGGCTACACGGCGGACCGGCTCTTCGGTGCGCGGCTGTCCACGCTGTACGGCGGGATCATCATCATGTCCGGCCACATCTTCCTCGCGATCCCGGCGGATGCGACCGCGTGGGTCGGCATCGCCCTGGTCGCCTTCGGCACCGGCCTGCTCAAGCCGAACATCTCGACGATGGTCGGCCACCTCTACTCGGAGCAGGACCCGCGCCGCGACGGTGGCTTCTCCATCTTCTACATGTCGATCAACATCGGCGCCCTCTTCTCGCCCTTCGTCGTCGCGTTCCTGCGCAACCACTGGGGCTACCACGCCGGATTCTCGGCCGCCGCCGTCGGCATGGCCATCGCGCTCGTGTGGTATGTCCTCGGCCGGCGCACCCTCGCCGAGGGTGTCAACGAGGTGCCCAACCCGCTCAGCCCGGCGGAACGGACCCGGGCCGTGTTCCTCCTCGGAGCCGCCCTCATCGGCTTCGGGGTCATCGTCCTGGTCGCGGGACTGTGGCGCGACACGATCCTGGACCAGGTCATCGACGCGATCTCCATCGTCGCCTTCCTCGCGCCGATCGCCTACTTCTCGATGATGTTCCGCAGCCCGAAGGTGACGACCGAGGAGAAGGGCCACCTCACGGCCTACATCCCGTTGTGGATCGGAGCGATGCTCTTCTGGATGATCTTCGAGCAGGCCGCCGGCAAGATGGCGCTCTTCGCCCAGAACCGGACGGTGACCCAGGTCGGCGGCATGCGCGTCGACCCCGAGTGGTTCCAGTCGGTCAACCCGCTGGCGATCATCATCCTTGCCCCCGTCTTCGCGGTCATCTGGACCCGCCGGGCCGGGCGGTTCCCGTCGACCCCGACCAAGTTCGCTCTCGGGGTGCTCATCATCGGAATCTCGGCGCTGCTCATGTCGTGGGCCTTCGCGACCTATCAGGGCAACACGGCGCCGGTCTACATCCTCGCCGGGGTCTTCGTCGTCCAGACGTGTGGCGAGCTGTGCCTGTCGCCGGTCGGCCTGTCCGCGACGACCCGGCTCGCGCCCAAGGCGTTCGCCAGCCAGGCGATGGCCCTGTGGTTCCTCGGCAGTGCGGCCGGTCAGGCCCTCGCGGCCCAGCTGATCAAGGGTATGGGTGACCTGCCGGACTCGCAGTACTACCTCGTCAATGCGGTCATCACGATCGCCGTCGCGATCGTGCTGTTCGCCATGGTGCCGTGGATCCGCACGAGGATGGCCAGCGCCGAGTTGGCCCGCCCGGACAGCGACCTCGCCGTGACCCACTGACCCTGCGTCCCGAGTCACCGTGTCGCCGTGTCGCCGTGTCACGGCTGAGCCGCCCATGCCGGGCAGCTCAGTCGTGGCTGGGCGCCTCCGCGTCGCCGGCGCTCGCCCGCGCGAGGACGAAGAGCAGGTCGCTCATCCGGTTGAGCGCGAGCAGGACCGGATCGGAGACGGGGTGCCCGGCCCGGGCCGCGGCCACGGTGTGCCGCTCCGCCCGACGGACGACCCCGCGAGCGATGTCGAGCGCGGCCGATGCCCGCGTCGCCCCCGGCACGATGAAGACCGGCCGCAGCGGGTGGTCCGCGACGAGTCGGTCGATGGCCCGCTCGATCTCCGTGACGAGGTCGGCGTCCGCGAGCGAGATGCCCGGCTCGAGCCGGTCGCGGGAGTGCGGGTTGGCCATGAGGTCGGCGGCGAGGACGAAGAGCTGCCGTTGCGTGGTGAGCACGAGCCCGGCGAGCTCGCTCGCGCCGGCGCCGTCCCTCGGGTCGCCACCGGAGTCGGCTGCCAGCTCCGCCCGGGCGAGGCCGAGCGCGGCGACCGCCTCGTCGATGTCGCCGCAGGCCTCGACGAGCGCGTCGTCCTTGCCGACCCGGCCGCCGAAGAGCCGCCCGGTCGTGCCGTCGTCGCCGGTCTTGGTGTAGATGCGTGAAGCGTTGCTGCTCAAGGGATCTCCTCCGATGCTGTGGTCGAGGCGGGCGTCGGCTCGGCGTGCCACGGGGCCGGTTCTGCGTAGAACTCCTCCGTGTGCAGCCGTCCGGCTCGCACCCCGAGTCCTTCGGCGGTCCGGGTGCACGCCTCGACGAACCCAGGGGCTCCTGCGATGTAGACCGCGTGGTCGGTGAGGTCGGGCAGCAGGCCGGGCAGCACCTCGGGCACCCGCCCGACGGGAGGGTCGGCCTCGCCGGCCGCCGCCCGGGTCAGGGTGCGCACGTAGTCGAACCCGGGCTGCGTCCGGGCCAGCTCCGTGAGCCACGTCGAGTGGATGACGTCCGCCGCGGTGCGCCCGGAGAACAGCAGCGTATGCCGCCGTGCCGGCTCCGGCACGCCGGTGGCCCCGCGCAGGGCAGCCGCCTCGATGAGGGCCCGGACGGGGGCCAGGCCGGAGCCGCCCGCGAGGTAGAGGGTCGGGCCGACGTGGTCCGGGTCGGCGACGAAGTTCCCGTAGGGACCGGAGACGAGCAGCCGGTGACCGACCGTCGCGTCCCGAGTCAGCCAGGTGCTCGTCGGCCCGTCGGGAACGGCCGTGACGAGAATCGTGAGGGTGTCGTCGGAGCGAGGCGCATTCGCGATGGAGTAGGACCGGGGTGCGACGGTGCGGGCCTCGTCCTGCAGCAGCACGTACTGGCCCGGGCGGAAGTCGAGTGCCCGCTCGGCGACCGTGAGGGTCAGCTCGGCGACGACGGGGGTGCACCACGTTCGGTCGGACAGGACGAACTCGACGTCCTCGTCGGGAAGGGCGGCGAGCGGCATACCCCTATTGTCTATAGTCACGGTCGGAGGTGAGGGTCGGGGTCACGGGGTGGGGAACTGGGCGAGCAGGTCGGGGTGGATCTCGCCGATGAGGGCGTATGCCGCGGCCGGCGTGAGGTCGATCGCCTCGTAGTGCTGCCGGCCGGCTCCCGTCGTCACGATGAGGGTGGCGACGCCCATCCGGCGTTGGAAGAGGCTCTGGCGGACCGTCCAGCCGACGACCCCGCCGCGATCGAGGACCACGCGTGAGCGGTCGAGAGAGCCGGACTGGACGACGACGTGCCGGTCGGTGAGCAGGTGCCCGAGCGCGGCGGCGCGGCTGCGGGCGAGGGCGAGTGCGCCGAGGAGGACGAGCACGCTGACCAGGAGCCAGCCCCAGGGCCAGTCGAAGGAGAGGACCATGGCCGCCCACCCGACCGCGACGATGCCGGCGGGGGCGAGAGCCCGGGTGTGGCGTCGCTGCCGGGCCGCGGGGCCGTGCGGGACGAGTGGGTCGCGCACCGCCGCCCCGTCACCGGTGATGTCGAGGGCAAGCGTCTGGACCCGGGCGCTCGGCGCCGGCGGAGAGAGGACGTCGGTGCCGCCGCGGGCCTCCCGGCCGAGGCCCGTCGTCACCGACTTGAGTCGTCCGCCGCGGGCGAGACGCAGGCCCAGGGGTTCGCCGATCTCGACCCCACGCAGCCGGCTCGAGTCGATGCTCGTCTCACGGGTCGTGAGCAGGCCTCGGGTGGTGTGCAGGCTGCCCAGGGGGTTGCGGGTCAGCCGGAAGTTCCAGAAGGCGAGCAGGTATCCGCCGATGGCCAGCGCGGTCACGGCGAGCAGCAGGAGGACGGCGCCGAGCAGCAGTCCCCGCCCGATCGCCCACGTGAAGGCCGTCTCATAGATCTCGCCCTGGTCCGACAGCTGGTTGGCCAGCTGGGAGCCGACGCCGAGCAGCGCTGCGGCGGAGACGAATCCGCTCATCGTCAGCGGCGCGTAGCGGACCCAGGGGAGCTCGAGGCGGAGGAGTTCCTCATCGCGGGCGCCGGTAGCCACGACGGGTGGCCCGTGCGGGGCGGGCCAGGCCCGGTCGACGGGGCTCTGCGCCGTTGGCGCTGGTGCGGCCCGTGAGTCGGGGACGGTGCCCTCGGCCCGGTGCAGCAGCTCGGTCCGGAGCCGGCGCCCGGCCTCGAGGCTGAGCGCGTCGAGGACGAGCCGGTCCTTGGTGCCCGCGGTCGAGATCTCGACCTTGGCCAGTCCCAGCATCCGGTGCCAGACCTGGGCGGTGAGGTCGACGGTCCGGACCTTGTCGAGCCGGGCGGTCGTCGTCTGCTTGGTGATCACCCCGTGGCGCAGCTCGATCTGCGTCTCGGAGATCCGGTAGCGCGTGGTGAACCATCGCGCGAAGCCGTAGGCGACGATGAGCGGCAGGATGAAGAGCTCCCAGCGGTCCGAGTTGTCAGAGCCGGTCCGGACGAGGAAGATCGCGAGCAGCGCGGGCAGGGCCCGGATCAGGGTCTGGATCGGGTGGATGAGCAGCATTCGCCGGTCGAGGCGCCGCCAGTCGCTGTCGTCGGCCTGAATGGTTTGTTCAGCCGCGGGCTGGCTCACGTGGCATCCCCGGTCTCGGCGGCCGCAGCGGCGGTCAACGCGTCGACGAGGCGCCGAGCCTCCTGCACGTCGAGTCCCTCGATCTCGAGGGGGCCTGCGGCTGACGCGGTGGTCACGGTGACCGAGGCGAGCCGGAACAGCTGGGTGATCGGTCCACGCTTGAGGTCGACGGTCTGCACCCGGCTGATGGGCGCGATCCGGCGCTCCTGGCTCAGCCATCCGCGCTGGGTGTAGATCGCCTCGGATGTGGCCTCCCACCGATGCACGTGATAGCGCCATCGCGGCATGATGATCGCGTAGCCACCACCGAGGACGAGCCAGAGCGCACCGACGACCCAGTGCCAGATGCGCGGGTCGTCGGCAAGGATCCACCAGGCGATCTGGCCGGCGAGCAGGAGCACCATGCCGATGAGGGCGTGCACGGTCCACATCCGGATCGCCCGTGGGCTGACGCGGTGGGCCGGCTCGCGCAGCGTCCCGGCCGCCACGGGCGCCGATGTCGCCTCCTCTTCCATGGCCCAAGGGTGTCACGTCACGTCGTGACGTCGCTCCGGGACCGACGACCGACAGCGCCTGCCCGGTCGAAGTCGCAACACACCGACGAATCGACAGGTCCAACCGGAAATAGCCGGTTGGGGTTGATCCGTTCCCGGTGTGTTGCCGGTATGCCGCCGGGCTCGGCCCCTGGGGTCAGGTGCGGTCCGGTGGGTGGCCCGCTAGCGTCGAGGGATGACCTCGACACCAGCGCTCGGTGAGCACGCCCGGATCGCGCAGCGCATCATCGGGTCCATCGTCGAGGCGACCAGTCCGGCCCTGTCCCCCGACGGGACCCAGGTCGCCTTCGTCGTGCGGTGGACCGACTACGACAAGAACCTGCGCTACGGCAGGGTGTGTCTCGCGCCGGTCGACGGCAGCGCCCGGCCGCGGGTCGTCTCCGGGGGCGATCACGACTCGGCGCCGGAGTGGAGCCCGGACGGTCGCGAGATCGCCTTCACCTCGCGGCGCGGGGAGAAGAAGGGCGACGCCACCTTGCACGTGCTGCCCGTCGGCGGCGGGGAGACCCGGACCGTCGCGACGATGAAGGAGGGGATCGTCCAGGTCCGATGGAGCCCGGACGGTCGATGGCTCGGCTTCCTCTCACGAGTGCGGGACGAGCGCTACGACGCAGAGGACGTCAGTTGGCAGTCGCCGCGCAGAATCGAGACGTTCTTCACCCGGCTCAACGACGAGGACTGGACCTACGACCGCCCGACTCACGCCCACGTCGTCCGGGCCGACGGCACAGGCGCGCCGCGCGATCTCACGCCCGGTCCCCACGAGTACGAGGGGCTGGCCTGGCTTCCGGACTCGTCCGCACTCGTGACCTCCGGCGCCCGGCATGAGACATGGGACCTCGACCTGGCCACCGACCTGTTCCTCGTCGGTCTCGACGGGCACGTGCGGGAGCTGACGCATCAGACCGGGAACCATAGCCATCCCCGTGTCTCGCCGGACGGGACGATGGTCTCGCTGATCGGACAGGACGACCCGATGCGGATCGGCAACCAGCATGTCGGGCTGGTTCCGGTCGCGGGCGGTGAGCGCCGGTGGATCTCGCGTGGGCTCGACCGGACGTTCAGCACGACGGTCGGCACGCAGGAGCCGCGCTGGGTCGACGACGAGACCCTGTTGGCGACGGCCGAGGACCGGGGCGAGACGCACCTCTACCGGATAGACGCCGACGCCCGCGCACCGGAGCGGGTGACGCACGGTCCCATCACCGTGGCTTCGTTCGATGCGCGAGGCGGCACGATCGTCGCCTGCGTCAGCGCGGTCGACCGGCCGGCAGACGTCCACGTGGTCGACGCGTCGGGCCGGCTGCGGGCGGTGACCGACTTCGGTGACCGCTACGCCGAGACGGTCTCGCCGGTGGGGTGGGAGCGCTTCGCCGTCGCGTGCCCGGACGGGTCCGGCGAGATCGACGCCTGGATCATGCGACCGGCGGGCCTTGACGAGTCGCAGCGATACCCGGTCATCCTCAACGTCCACGGTGGACCGTTCACCCAGTACGGCGAGACCCTGTTCGACGAGGCGCAGTACCAGGCCGCGGCCGGCTTCGTCGTGCTCATGTGCAACCCGCGCGGCGGCTCCGGCCAGGAGGACACGTGGAGCCAGGCGATCGCCGGGCCCAAGCACCCGTTGACCCCGGGCACCGGCTGGGGCACGGTCGATGTCGACGACGTGCTCGCCGTCCTCGACGCGGCCCTCGAGCGCTACCCGTTCTGCGACCCCGACCGGATCGGCATGCAGGGCGGGAGTTACGGCGGCTACATCGCGACCCACCTCGCGGGCACGACGGGGACCCGCTTCAAGGCCATCTGCAGCGAGCGCGCGGTCAACAACTTCATCACCGAGGAGTTCACCAGTGACGTCTCGACGTCGTTTCGCGCCGAGATGGGCGTGACGCATCTCGAGGATCCCGAGGGCTACGCTGCCATGTCGCCGATCCGCTACGTCCGAGACATCGAGATCCCGGTCCTCATCGTGCACAGCGAGGAGGACTACCGCTGCCCCGTCAACCAGGCCGAGGAGCTCTTCGTCGCGCTGCGCCTGCTCGGCAAGGATGTGACGTTCTATCGCTTCCCGGGCGAGAGCCACGAGCTGTCCCGCAGCGGCTCGCCGATCCACCGCCGCCAGCGCGCCGAGATCATCCTCGACTTCTTCGCCGAGCACCTGACCCCCCGATGAGCGCCGACCGGGGTGAGGACACGAGCGAGGGACGAGTGAGGCCCGGAGCGCAGGGTAGAGGCGCGGCGGACAGGATGAGCGCCGACCGGGGTGAGGACACGAGCGAGGGACGAGTGAGGCCCGGAGCG
>JAKDLQ010000090.1 GCA_030452775.1 Micrococcales bacterium
TGGGCTTGTTCACCTTCTCCAGCAGCGGCTCGAGGGCGTGAAAGAGCGACTCTCCGGGCATGGGCCCATGGTAGGTGCCCCGCAGTACCGCACCGAAACCACCGAGGGACCAGTCGGCGTGGAGATCGTCGGGCGACAGGCCGCCGAGGGCGCCCAGCGGGCGGCGCCCTTCCTTCTTGGTCAGCCCGGGACGATCGAGGCGAGGATCTCGCGACATCGGGTGACGTCTCGTCGCATCTGCTCGACGAGCGCGGCGCGGTCCTCGAACCGCACGGTGGGCCGCAGGCGCGACACGAAGTCGACGCTGACCCGCTCGTCATAGAGGTCGAGGTCGTCGCGGTCCAACACATAGGCCTCGACGCGTCGGTGGTGGCCGTCGAAAGTGGGGTTGGTGCCCACCGATACGGCAGCCGGCAGGGTCCGGTCCGGATCGGAGTAGCTCAGGTCCTCTCGCACCAGCCATCCGGCGTACACGCCGTCGGCGGGCGCGAGCCCCTCATGGTCCTGGCCCAGATTCGCGGTCGGGTAGCCGAGCTCGTGGCCGCGGCGCTCACCGTGAACGACGATTCCGGTGACCCGGTGCGCCCTCCCGAGGATCTCGGCGGCATGAGCGACATTGCCGTCGAGCAGTTCCGCGCGCAACTGAGTCGAGGACCAGCGCACCCCCTCGCCGACATCCTCGAGCGGGACTACTTCGAAGCCGTAGAGCTCCCCCAGGGCACGCAGGGTGGTGAGGTCGCCGGAGTTGCGCACCCCGAAGCGCGTGTCCTTGCCGACGACGACCGCCGCCGCGTGCAGGGCGTCGACGAAGGTCGCGCGGACGAACTCGTCCGGTGTCTGCTGGGCGTATTCACGGGTGAACTCGACCACGAGTGCAGCCGTGATGCCGACGCTCTCGATCTCATCGAGCCGCTGGTTGAGCGAGGTGATCATCGCCGGGGCCCGCTCGGGGTGGAGAACCGCGACGGGGTGCGGGTCGAAGGTCACGGCGACCGACGTCACGCCGCGCGTCGCGGCCTCCCGGACCACTCGCGACAGTACGGTGCGATGCCCACGGTGGACGCCGTCGAAGTTGCCGAGGGTGGCGACCGTCTGCCCGAGGTCATGGGGGATGTCGTCGAAGCCATACCAGCGCTGCACGGCGACCACTGTAGTGCTCGCCTCGGTCACGTCGGACCGCGTGTGCTGCACCCGACTTCCCGGGCTCCGTTTCCCCGGTCGCCTGATGCGGGTGGGATGCCGGTCACCGCGGAGCGAACACGACCCTGGGACGAGCCGTGTCCTGGGTCTCGTCGATCACTGCCACCAGCTGACCGGCTGGGTCGATCGCGGCCACCGCCGCCACGCGGTGTGCCCCGCAGGCGATGCGCTGCCCGTGGCCGATCGAGGTGGCCTCCGCAGCCGAGACCGCGCGGACCGGCAGCTGCGCAGCGGCCGCCTCGGCCATCGGGATGAGCCGTATGCCGCAGGGCTCCCCGGGGCGTCCGCCTCCTGGCGCCGTGGTGGCGCTGGGCAGCTCCGGCGAAGGCACCCCCGGCGTCTCGAGGTCGGCGAGTGGCACCGCCAGGTCGAGGCCGAACGGCCCGACTCGCGTCCGGCGGAGCGCGGTCAGGTGGCCCCCGACGCCAAGCGCCGCGCCGAGGTCACGAGCGAGCGCCCGCACATAGGTGCCCGAGGAGACCACCACCTCGACATCGACGTCGAGGACATCGAGGAGCGAGCCGTCCTCCAGCACGGCGTGGGCCGGCCGGACCGCCACGATGTCGAAGCGGCTCACGGTCACCGGCCTGGCGGTGAGCTGCACCTCGTCGCCGGCGCGCACCCGGGTGTAACTGCGGACCCCCTTGACCTTGATGGCACTGACCGAGCTCGGGACCTGTTCGATCTCACCGGTGAGTGCTGCGACGGCGTCATCGAGCGCCGCCCTGGTGGCAGCGGGCTCCGAGACACCAGGCGAGCCGGTCGTCTCGCCCTGCGCATCGTCGGTCACCGTAGCGAGCCCGAGCCTCACGGTAGCCGCATATGCCTTGTCGCACCCGACGAAGAAGGTGAGCAGCCGGGTGGCTCGGTTGACACCGAGCACCAGGACACCTGTCGCCATCGGATCGAGCGTGCCGGCGTGACCGACCCGTCGCGTCCGGGCGAGTCGGCGGATGAGCGACACGACGTCGTGGCTGGTCCATCCGGGCGGCTTGTCTACGATGATCAGGCCGTCAGAACCGTCAGAACTGTCAGGACCGTCAGGACCGTCGAGGGCGCCGGGCATCAGCTCTCGTCGTCGAGGTCGTCGCCGACCTGCGCCGCGGGCCGCTTGTAGGGATCGGCGTCGCCGGCGTGCTTGGCGCCGGCCGCCGCCCGGGCGAGTTCCGCGTCTCGAGCCCTGGTCTGGGCCACGAGGTCCTCCAGGTGCGCCGCGCCCTCGGGCAGGGCGTCGGCGATGAACTCGAGCGAAGGGGTGAGCCGGATCTGGATCTGACGTCCGACCTCCGAGCGGATCCGGCCCTTGTTGGCCTCGAGCACTCGCGCGGTGTCGGCGCGCTCCTCATCGGTGCCGAGGACCGTGTAGAAGATCGAGGCGTGCTGCAGATCTCCGGTGACCCGGGTGTCAGTGATCGTGACAAAGCCAAGGCGTTCGTCCTTGAGCCGGAACTCGAGGTACTCCGCCACGATGACCTTGATCCGATCGGCGACTCTCCGGGCGCGGCCTGGGTCAGCCATGACTCCCTCTCCTTAGTGCTGGACGCTGCATCGGCCGAAGCCAACTCCTCACCCTACGGGGCAAACCCACGGCCCCGCACCATCGCATCACCGCATCACCTCGGTCAGCGCTCGTCGAGCGTGACATCGATCGAGTAGTCCTCTGCGCGGTAGCAATGGTCGCCGTACTCGACCGGTGCGCCATCTATCCGGCGCTGCTGGCCGCGAGGGGCCGCCTGTCCGACGCTGCGATCGGCAACGTCATTGCCGCGAGCGCCGATGGCTACGCCTTCCCGACGAACCTCGACCTCGACCAACCAATCGACGGGATGTCACCGCAGGCCCAGGCCGAGCTCGTGGCGCTCGCGGTCGGGGCGGGATACGCTCCCGAGGCGCTGCCCGACCTGATGGCCGAGCAGTCCCGGCGGCGGCTCAGCCGCTGACGACGACGCCCGAGACGACGGCGCCGATCCCCGTTGGGGACCGGCGCTGTCACACCTCGAGCAGGCCGCGTCAGACGCGGGGCTTCTCGCGCATCTCGAACGTCTCGATGACATCGCCGACCTCGAGGTTGTTGAAGCCACCGAGGTTGATACCGCACTCGAAGCCCTCCCGGACCTCGGTGACGTCATCCTTGAACCGGCGCAGACCGGCGATGTCGGCCTCGCCGACGACGGCGCCGTCACGAACGACGCGTGACCGGGTGCCACGCTTGATCTCACCGGAGCGCACGAGAGAGCCGGCGACGTTGCCGAACTTGCTCGACTTGAAGACCTCGCGGACCTCGGCGGTGCCGAGCTGAGCCTCGACGTACTCCGGCTTGAGCATGCCCTTGAGTGCCGACTCGACATCATCGATCGCCTGGTAGATGACCGAGTAGAAGCGCATGTCGACGCCCTCCCGATCGGCCAGCTCGGCAACCCGCTCCGCGGGGCGCACGTTGAAGCCGATGATGACCGCGTCGTCGACGGTCGCGAGGTTGACGTCGTTCTGGGTGATCGCACCGACGCCGCGGTGGATGATCCGAAGGTCGACCTCCTCGCCTACGTCGATCTTGAGCAAGGCGTCCTCGAGCGCCTCGACCGAGCCGGAGACATCACCCTTGAGGATGAGGTTGAGGGTGTCGACCTTCCCCGCG
The DNA here is from genome assembly GCA_030452775.1 of Micrococcales bacterium. Classification (GTDB taxonomy): domain Bacteria; phylum Actinomycetota; class Actinomycetes; order Actinomycetales; family Dermatophilaceae; genus JAKDLQ01. Next base: position 3,836 of record JAKDLQ010000090.1, read on the forward strand.
GCGAGGGCCTCGTTGAGGTCCTCGAGCGAGATGCGCTTGCGACGCTTGGCCAGCGATGCCGCGCGCGAGGCCGCCTCACGGCGCTCGGCGATCTGTCGGGCCGTCCGGTCGTCCGGCGCCACGAGGAACGTGTCACCGGCGCCGGGGACCGAGGTCAGGCCGAGGACCATGACCGGACGCGATGGCCCGGCCTGCTCGACGCTGTCACCGTGCTCATCGAGCATGGCCCGGACGCGTCCGTGACCGCTCCCCGCGACGATGGCGTCGCCGACGTGCATTGTGCCGGACTGGACGAGGACGGTCGCGACGGGGCCGCGGCCCTTGTCGAGGTGCGCCTCGATGGCGACGCCTCGAGCGTCCTTGTCCGGGTTGGCCCGCAGGTCGAGCGCGGCGTCAGCGGTGAGCAGGACGGCCTCGAGGAGCGCATCGATGTTGGTGCCGTTCTTGGCCGAGACATCGACGAACATCGTCTCGCCGCCGTACTCCTCCGCGATGAGGTTGTACTCGGTCAGCTGCTGACGGACCTTCGCCGGGTTGGCCTCTGGCTTATCCACCTTGTTGACCGCCACGACGACCGGGACGCCCGCTGCCTGCGCATGGTTGAGGGCTTCGATGGTCTGCGGCATGACGCCGTCGTCGGCGGCAACGACGAGGATCGCGATGTCCGTCACCGACGCGCCACGGGCACGCATGGCCGTGAACGCCTCGTGGCCGGGTGTGTCGACGAACGTGATCGCGCGGGTCTCCCCCTCGTGCTTCGTGGAGACCTGGTACGCCCCGATGTGCTGGGTGATGCCGCCGGCCTCTCCCTCGGCGACCTCCTCGGAGCGGATCGCGTCGAGGAGCTTGGTCTTGCCATGATCGACGTGGCCCATCACGGTCACCACCGGGGGTCGCGGCGTGAGGTCCTCTTCGTCCTCGGCCTCGAGCTCGGCGTCGAGGTCAATGTTGAAGGCGCCGAGCAGCTCGCGCTCCTCATCCTCCGGAGACACGACCTGCACGTCGTAGCCGAGCTCGACACCAAGGAGCTTGAAGGTGTCCTCGTCGAGCGACTGAGTAGCCGTTGCCATCTCGCCGAGATGGAAGAGAACGGTGATGAGCGACGCCGGGTTGGCGTTGATCTTGTCGGCGAGCTCGTTGAGCGACGCGCCCCGGCGCATGCGGATGACCGTCTTGCCGTCACCTCGGGGGACGCTGACCCCGCCGAGCGACGGAGCCTGCATCTGCTCGAACTCCTGGCGCTTGGCGCGCTTGGACTTGCGGCCGCGGACCGGACGTCCGCCGCCGCGACCGAAAGCGCCCTGCGTGCCACCGCGCCCACCAGGCCCTCCGCGTCCTGGTCCGCCGCCGAAACGACCGCCACCCGGTGCGCCTGGGCCACCGCGCCCACCGGGGCCAGCACGGCCCGGACCACCAGCCGGTCGCTGGCCCGGCCGGCCCACCGTGCTGCGCTCGGGCATCATGCCCGGGCTCGGGTGGGCGCCTCCAGGACGTGACGCTCCGGGACGGGCGGCGCCGGCAGCCGGACCGCTCGGACGGGGTCCCCCGGGACGCTGCTGTGGTCGGGGCATGCCCTGGCTGGGGCTGAAGGGGTTGTTCCCCGGTCGCGGGGTGCCATCATCGCCGGGTCGCGATGCGCGCCTCTGCTGCATCCCCTGGCTCGATGCGAACGGGTTGTTGCCCGGTCGAGGCTGACCGGGACGAGGCGTTGGGCGCGGGCGCGCCGGGACGCCAGAGCCCCTACCGCCGTCGCGGCCGGGCTGTGCCCGGGTAGGTGCCCCGGGCGTTGCCTTCCTCGCAGCGGGCGCCATGGGTGTGGGAGAGGCCGGGGCGGAAGTGTCGGCAACCGGAGCGACCGGCGCAGCCGGAGCAGGCGCAGCCGCCGCGGCGGGAGCGGCCGGCGCGGCCGGCGTCGCCTGGCCGGGCTTGGGCGCCCGGCTCGGCGTTGGGGCCCGGCGGGGCTCTGCGTCGACAGTCGTCGCCTCGGCCGGCGCCGGCTTGACCGACCCCTTCGCAGGTGTCGCCTTGACCGGTGTCGCCGTGCCAGGCGTGCCCGGCGCCGCCTTGGCCGCCGGCGTCTTGGTGCCGCCGGAGCGCAGTTCCGCGGGGAACGTCTCCTTGATCTTGCGCACGACGGGGGGTTCGATGGTCGATGATGCCGACCGGACGAACTCTCCCTGATTCTTCAGATGTGAGAGCAGAACCTTGCTCTCGACTCCGAGCTCCTTGGCGAGCTCGTAGACGCGGACCTTGGCCACATTTCTCCTGTCTTGGTCCGGCAACAGGTGTGGCCGAACCGTCGTTAAAGCTGGGACGTGCTCATCGCTGAGGACTCATCGGGTGCTCATAGCGTTTCAACCCACCTTGTGGTTCGTTTGTCATTGTTTGGTGCTGGCCGGCTCGTCCGCGGATGCGGCGGTCCGGATGTCCTACTTCGGGTGCTGGATGCCGAGATGCTGTGCGATCGCGGTGACGTCGGTCATCCCCTGCAGTCGCAGGGCCCGCCCGAACGCCTTGCGGCGCACTGCCGACTCGAAACACTCGGGGCGTGGGTGCAGCCATGCACCACGTCCCGGCATCCTGTGTCGCGGATCGGGACTCAGCACGACCGGGCCCGAGGGGCTCGAGGTGTCTGGGTCCGTCGCCACGACCACTCGCAGCAGGGCCAACCAGCTATCCGTCCCACGACATCCCACACAGGTGCGGGACGGCTCGGAGCGGAGTCCAGTCCGGTCGGCCACGTTACAGTCTAGCGCGTCCGCCCCTCGGGTCAGGACGGCTCTGGTGCGGCGGCGGCCTCCGTGTCCGGTCGGATGTCGATGCGCCACCCGGTCAACTTCGCGGCGAGGCGTGCGTTCTGCCCCTCCTTGCCGATGGCCAGGCTCAGCTGGTAGTCGGGCACGATGACCCGGGCGGACCGCGCCGTTGCATCGGTGATCTCGACCGACTGCACCCGAGCCGGTGACAGCGCGGCCGCAATGAACTCCGCGGGATCCTCGCTGTAGTCGACGATGTCGATCTTCTCACCACGCAGTTCGGTCATGACCGCACGGACACGCGCACCCATCGGCCCGATGCACGCCCCCTTGGGATTGACGCCTGCCACCGTGGACCTGACGGCGATCTTGGTGCGATGCCCGGCCTCCCGGGCCAGGGCCGCGATCTCGACGGTGCCGTCGGCGATCTCGGGCACCTCGAACTTGAAGAGCGTCTTCACGAGATTGGGATGAGTCCGAGACAGGCCGACCTGAGGCCCCTTGTAGCCACGCTTGACGCTGACGACGAAGCAGCGCAGCCGCTCGCCGTGCACATACTTCTCCCCAGGCGCCTGTTCGGCGAGCGGCAGGGTCCCCTCGACGGTGCCGAAGTCGACCAGCACGGTGCGCGGGTCCTGACCCTGCTGGATGATCCCCGAGATGACATCGCCCTCTCGGCCCTTGAAGTCGCCGAGGATCGCCTCGTCCTCGATGTCGCGGAGCCGTTGCACGATGACCTGTCTCGCTGTGGAGGCAGCCACCCTCCCGAACCCCTCCGGAGTGTCGTCGAACTCTGGCCCAGGCTCGCCGTGGGTAGGCCGCTCCTCCTCGTCGAGCGCCGGGATCTCCTCGCCCTCCTCGCGCGCCCACACGATGACGTGACCGGTCTTGCGGTCGAGTTCGACACGGGCGATCTTGTGACTTCCCTCGGTGCGGTGGTAGGCGACGAGCAGGGCCTGCTCGATCGCGGGGATGAGCACCTCGAGCCGGATGTCGCGCTCACGTTCGAGGGCTCGCAGTGCTGCGAGGTCGATGTCCATCAGTTGTCCTCCTCCGAGTGTGACGGGCCGTGTGGTGCCGGGACCGGCTTGAACTCGACCTGGACGTGCCCGCGCACCGCAGCGCCGAGCGTCACGACGGTGCGCGCAGCCCCGGTCTGCTTCGTGGCCGGCACGTCGAGGGTGACTCTGGCTGGATCGGCGCGGTCCACCTCGACCACCCGTCCAGTGGTCACCTCGTCATCGTGGTGCACCTCGACGACACGGCCGACGTTGCGGCGGAACTGATCCCGCGTCGTCAGCGGTCGGCCGGTGCCGGGGGACGAGACCTCGAGCACATACGGGGCGGTGCCCATGACATCCGATGCCTCGATGGCTTGGTCGACCGCGCGGGTGGCAGCGGCGACGGTGTCGAGTGAGACGGGCGTGATGATACTCGTGCCGTCCGCGAGACCCATCGAGCCCAGGTCGGACTCGATGAGGACGCGCACGAGTCTGCGCTTGCCTGCCGGGGCGGCCGTGACGTCCTCCACGATGAGACCGAGAGGAGCGACGGCGGGCTCGATGGCTGCCCTGATCTGCTGGGCCGTACTCATGGGAGGACGCCTCCTGCTCTTCTCGATTCGCGTGAAGCCCTCGTCGGGTCCGCGTTGAGACACTCTAACCACGCCGGTCCTGCTGCGCTCATCTCATGCTCGCGTGCCATCATCACCGCATGCACGGTGAGACCTCCCGCAGGCGCAGCGGCGTCTCCCCGGTCTCGCGTCGGGCCGTCCTTCGGACCATGCCGTATGCCGCCGGGCTCGCGCTCGTCTCCGGGTGCGGCCTGCGCCTCGACCTGTCGGCGTCCCCGGCGCCGACCCCGACGCGCCGGCGAGTCCCCGACGAGGGCCTGCTCATCCACTTCGTCATGGACCTGCGCGACATCGTCACCCTGGAGTCGGACGTCATCGCCGCCGGACATGGTGGCGCGATCCTGCCCGTGCTGACGAAGCTCCACAAGAGGCAGCTGCGGGTCATCGTCGGCCGTCTGACCAACGGCGGCGTCCCGCTGACCGAGATCAGCAACAACGCCTACACCGATCCGCGTCAGCGC
>JAKDLQ010000091.1 GCA_030452775.1 Micrococcales bacterium
TGAGCGAGACGCTTCCCTGCAGCGGGGCGATGATCGGCGCGCAGGCCACCTGCGCTCGACGGGGTGGCCGGCAGGATCGCGCTGATCAGCGTCGGGGCGGACAACGACTACGGCCATCCGGCCGCATCGACCATGAATACTCTTGAGAGGAAGGGGTTCTCGATCCATCGGACCGATCTCGAGGGCGACCTCGCTGTGGTCGATCGCCCCTCGGGGACCGTCGTCCTCGGGAGGGGCGCCGCTCCCTCACGGTGAGCCGGGTCAGGAGACGCCGACCGCCGCGTCGCGGCGGGAGTCGCCGGCTGCGGTGAGGGCCCCGTCAGCGCGTCGGACCGCTGCGCCGACCCCACCGAAGTACATGTGCAAGTCGGCGTACACCTCGTGGTCCAGCCCGACGTCGGCGACGGCCGCCGCGATCGCCTCCGACGCCTCATGGTCGACCCGGAGCAGGTCGTCATCGAGGAGCCGGACGTGTAGCCGCGGCGCGGCGATCGCCTCCTGGATCGGTGTCCCGCGCAGGCAGGTATCTGCGATGACCTGCATCAGGGCGGTGGTGATGCGGTCTGCACCCGGCGAGCCGATGGATAGGGAACGCCCATCGTCGGCGCGGCCGGTCGTTGGGGCCATATTGGAGGCCAACCGGGTGCCCGGCGTCACGGTGTGCAGGCCGAGCCTGTTGAGTTCGGGCTCGCCCAGCGCGTTGTTGAGCAGGAGACCGGTGCCGGGAATCGCCAGGCCCGAGCCGTAGCCGTAGGACATGGTGATGGCACACGCGGTGCCATCGCTGTCGACCGCCGAGATGTGCGCCGTCGAGGTCGATGTCGGCAGGCCGGCCAGACCGTATCTCTCGACGGCTTCGAGGAGGTCGTAGCCATCGGCCAAGAGGTCCCAGGACCGGTCGTGGACATCGCGTCGATACGTCAGGACCTGACGCTGCACCTCGATGACATCCGCCTCGCTCCAGTCGTCGCGGCGGGCCAACTCGCTGAGCATGATGGCCAGCAGCGGGCCGCCGACCGATGGCGGCGGGTTGATCGCGAGAGTCCAGTCGCCGAGGGCGCGCAGCAGCGGCTCGCGGACGGCCGGAGCATAGGCGATGAGATCCTCCTCGGTGATCAGGCCGCCGTTGTCGGCCATCATCGCGACCAGCGCACGTCCGACGTCGCCCGTGCGGAACAGGTCAGGTCCCTGTATCGCGAGCAGGTCGAGCACATCGGCGAGCTCGGCGTTGCTGGACATCTCGCCTGGCGCCAGTGTGGCGCCGCCGGGGCCGATGACGAGCGAGTGCGCCTCGGCATCGTGGCCGAAGAGCGACTCGCGGACATGCCCGAGGAAGAGGGATGCCGCTGGAGACGTCGGGTATCCGCTGCGGCAGGCCTGGGCGGCAGGCGTGACGAGCCGCTCCCACGTCAGTGCGCCGTGCCGCTCACGAGCCAGGTCGAGAGCCGGCACCGCGCCGGAGTTGGCGACCGAGCCGTGGCCTGCCCACATCGTCACCCCGCCGCCGTAGCCGGTGACGACTTGGCGCACTCCCTGACCGAAGCACTCGCGCCCGAGACCGCGGCCGGGCATCTCGACGTTGCCGTCGATGACCTCGGGGGCTCCGTGTGCCGGCCAGATGTTGACGAAGGCGCCACCCATGAGACCGACGATCCCAGGCTCCGTGCTCATCGTCACCATGGCGGCAGCGATGGCGGCGTCCACGGCGTTACCCCCATCCGCAACAGCGCCGAGACCGGCAGCTCGAGACAACGCGGTCGTGCAGGCGACGGCGACGGTGCGGGTCATGAGCGAGGCCGCGTGCGGGTCGCCAGGGTTCCCGACGTCATCCACGGGCCTGCGAGTGGTACTCCACGTTGGGCACGAAGCCGAGCGCGGTCGACACACGGTTGGTCAGGTTGAACATGCCGACGACCTGGACGAGCTCGATGATCTGGTGGTTGTCGAGGCCGATGGCACGCAACGGCTCGAGATCCGCTTCGGTGACCTCATCAGGGCGTCGCGTCAACTTCTCCGCATACGCAGCCATGGTGGCTTCACGCTCCGTCAGCCCGGCTTGACGCCAGTTGACTCCGACGAGGTCAGAGGTGCGCTCGTCCTCGGAGTAGGTCCGTAGCGCCGCGCCATGGCTGACGGCGCAGTACGTGCAGCGGTTGATGCCGGACACGACGACGGCGAGCAGCTCACGCTCGGCGTTGGTGAGGTGGCCCTCCTTGTTGACCAGGAGGTTGAAGTACTTCCACCAGGCGAGAAACTGATCGCCGTTGACCGCCTGGGCACGGAAGACATTGGGCACGAACCCAAAGGCCTCCTGCGACTTGTCCCAGAGGCGCGTCACGCCTTCGGGCACGTCGTCGCGGTCGGGGACGGGAAGATAGGAGATGCGCGCGTCGTCAACCATGGGACCAGCGTAGGGGTCGGGCCGATGCGGCCACTCGACCGGAGCGAGGTCCGGCGCCCTGTGGATGACGGGGCCACTCGAACGTGAGGTGGGGGTCGGGAGCCGGCCCGGCGGCATACGGCCTGTGGATGACGGGGCCACTCGAACGTGAGGTGACCGGAGCCCTGTGGATGACCCGGCCCACGTGGAGACCAGCCGTAGGCTTGCAGCGTGCAGCAGTCGTCGAGTCCGGTGAGTCGCCACGCGACATCGCGCCGCCTTCCCCTCGAGGTCGCTGATCTCGGCACGCTGGACGATCTCGTCGACATGGTCAGCGCCGGCGATGTCGTGGTGCTGAGCGGCGCCGGCCTGTCCACCGATTCGGGCATCCCTGACTACCGCGGCCCCGATGGCACGCGCCGGGTCGAGCCGATGAGCTACGGCGCGTTCGTCGGCAGCTCGGACGCGCGTCGGCGCTACTGGGCGCGCAGCTACATCGGCTGGGCGCGTTTCAGCGCGGCGAGGCCCAACGACGGTCACCGGCACGTCACGGCCCTGCAGCGGGCCGGCTACGTCGGGCCGATCATCACGCAGAACGTCGACGGTCTCCAGCAGGCTTCGGGCGCGAGGGAGGTCGTCGAGTTGCACGGCTCACTCGCCCGCGCCACGTGCCTCACGTGTGGTGAGGTGACGACACGCGAGGCGCTGCACGAGCGGATGAGGCAGGCCAACCCTGGCTTCACGGAGCGCTTCGCCGTGGCGGCCGGGCGGGTCGGATCGCAGTGGGGGGAGCGGGTCCGGCCGGACGGAGACATCTCTATGGCCGAGGATCTCGTCGAGACGTTCTTTGCCCCGAGATGCGTCGTGTGTGGCCACGACACCATCAAGCCGGACGTCGTCTTCTTCGGTGAGTCGGTGCCGAAAGCGCTGGTGGAGAGGTGTTTCGCCCTCGTCGAGTCGGCTGGCTCACTGCTGGTCCTCGGGTCGTCGCTGGCCGTGATGAGTGGCTACCGCTTCGTGCGTCGGGCCGCCGCGATCGGTGTCCCCGTCGCCATCGTCACCCGGTCGGCGACGCGCGGTGACGCGGAGGCGAGCATTCGTCTCCATGCGCCCTTGTCCGACACGCTCGATGCGCTCGGTGCCGCACTGGGCACGTGACGGTCGGCACGTGGCCGACAGGGAGGTTGCGAGAGGCTGCGCGCCGGCGAGCGCGGCTCCTTCATGCCGTATGCCGCTCTCCCGCCCGCGGCGGCGCCCTCGGCTCTCCGACACGGCACCGCCGCTCCTTGACGGCACCGCCGTCAGGCCCGACTCAGATCCGGCGCAGCACGGCCGTGACCTTGCCAAGGATGGTCGCGTGGTCGCCGTCGATGGGTGAGAAGGCTGGGTTCTGCGGGAGCAGCCAGACGTGGCCGTCTCGGCGCTTGAACGTCTTGACCGTCGCCTCGTTGTCGAGCAGTGCCGCGACGATCTCGCCGTTCTCGGCGGTCTGCGCTCGGCGCACGACGACCCAGTCGCCGTCGCAGATCGCAGCGTCGACCATCGAGTCGCCGATGACCTTGAGGAGGAAGAGCTCACCCTCGCCGACGATCTGGCGAGGGAGCGGGAAGACATCCTCGACGAGCTCGTCGGCCAGGACCGGCGCGCCGGCCGCGATCCGCCCGAGGACCGGGACGTAGGACGCCTCGGGACGGGCATCACCCGAGCCGGTCTCGACGTCGGCTGCCGAACTCCAGACGCGGCTCGTCGGGTCGATGGCCTCATCGTCCGAGGGGGCGATCGAGGCCGTCGCGCGGTGACCGAGGGTCTCGAGGTCGGCATCGGGAGAGACGATCTCGAGGGCGCGGGGACGGTTGGGATCCCGGCGCAGGTAGCCCTTGCGCTCGAGCGCGGCGAGTTGATGGGAGACGCTCGAGGGGCTCGCGAGCCCCACCGCCTCACCGATCTCGCGCATGCTCGGTGGATAGCCGCGCCGGTCGACGGAGTTGCGGATCACCTCGAGGACACGGCGCTGACGCACCGTCAGGCCATCGCCCTTGCCGCGGTCGGGAAACTGCTTCACCTTGGCCATCATCGCCCCTAGCTCCCACACCAGACCCGGTCGCCGACCCAGTGTCAGTGGTGACTGGTGAGGTTGTCGTTGTGAGGCCAGCATACGAGATTCGAACAGGGAAGCCAAACATCTGTTCGATGCGTGTCTCGACTTCGACGATCATCCGTGCTAGACATCGTACAGACGTTCCATCGAACCCATGTTCGCCAGGCCGCAAGCAGGAGGACACCATGAACGCCACCGCCACCGCCACCGTCGTCGCCGACCCGCATCTCGCGCGTCCACGAGCCGCGAGTGATCGCCGGCACCTCGTGCTCGTCCCGGCCGGGGACGCGGCGATCTCCGGGGCGCGCCTCGGAGAGCCGGTGATGCGGCTGAGCCGCTTCGGACGCCTGGTCCGAGCGCTGCTCGTGGCCGCGGTGCTGACTGCCGGTGCAGTGGCCGCGTCACATGCCCTCGCCTCGGTGTTCGCGCTCTCGGCCGGGCCTGGAGTGACGGTCACGGTCCAGGCCGGCGATACGCTGTCTCAGATCGCTGCACAGCGGCTGCCGGACCTGCCCATCGCCGACGGCGTGGTGGCCATCCAGCTCGCCAACGACCTGTCGACCTCGCAGATCCACGCCGGCCAGGCTTTGATCGTCCCCACGGCCATTCCCACCGATTGAGTCGGCCCCCAGAGCGCCGCGTTGGCTCCGCCATCAGCGGCTCGTGTGGGCGATTCGACCCCGTCCACGCGCGAACGCCGCTCCCCAGTACGGGGAGCGGCGTTCGGCGTGAGAACCTGTGTCACAACTCGGAATGACCACTCGGAATGACCACTCGGAATGCGGTGCGGCGGCCAGGATCGACGCGCGACACAAAGGAAGGCTCGGCCATGGAGAAGATCGGTGTCATCGGATGCGGGCTCATGGGCTCGGGCATCGCAGAGGTGTCGGCGCGGGCCGGGCTCGACGTCGTCGTCTCGGAGTCGAGTGCCTCCGCGGTGGCTGCGGGCGTGCAGCGACTGACGGAGTCGCTCACGCGTGCGGAGTCACGTGGCAAGATCGAGGACGCGCGGGTCGTTCTCGACCGGATCCAGGTCGTCGAGGGGCTCGACGCGCAAGCCGACCGTGAGCTGGTGATCGAGGCCATCGTCGAGGACGAGGCCGCCAAGGTAGCCCTCTTCGAGGAACTCGACCGCATCGTCGAGTCGCAGGACGCGCTGCTGGCGTCCAACACGTCCTCGATTCCGATCATGAGGCTGGCGGTGGCTACGACGAGGCCGACGCACGTGCTCGGCGTGCACTTCTTCAATCCGGTCCCGGTGCTCGCCCTGGTGGAGCTGGTCCCGAGCCTGCTCACTGCACCGGAGTCGACCGAGCGGGCCCGGACGTGGGTCGAGGGCATCCTCGGCAAGCAAGCGATCGACTGCAAGGACCGGGCCGGGTTCGTCGTCAACGCGCTGCTCATCCCCTTCATCCTCTCGGCCATCCGGATGCTCGAGTCCGGCTTTGCCACCGCCGAGGACATCGACCGGGGCCTGGTGCTCGGAGCGGCTCACCCGATGGGCCCACTCGCCCTCGCCGACCTCATCGGCCTCGACACCACCAAGGCCGTCGCCGAGTCCCTCTATGAGGAGTTCAAGGAGCCGCTCTACGCGCCGCCGCCCCTGCTCGCTCGGATGGTCGACGCGGGACTGCTCGGACGCAAGACGGGACGAGGCTTCTACACGTTGTAGGCCCGGTTTGTTGTCCCAGTTTGTTGGCCCGGTGCGACCCGGCATGAAGTTGATCACGTGGAGCCCTCGGGGCGTGAGGCCTCTCGTGACCCGTGTCGCCGCGCCGGCCGCGTGACTCGTCGCTGCGTGACTCGCGCCGCGCGACTGTCGCCCTCGTCCACAGCCTCGTCGGGTCCCGCTCGTTGTCCACAGGGGGCTCGGCAACCCGGCCTGCTCAGGGCCTGGTTGCGCGAGACTCGTACGTGGGGAGTCCGCGGAAGGCAGGGATCTCGTGCAGTTCGAGGTGGATGTCACGGCAGTCGAGACGGCCGTGCGACAACTCAGCGATGCGCTCAGCGTGGCGAGCCGGATCGGCGCGGCGCGCCGCCTCGACCTGGTGGAGACGGCCCTACCGGGCTGGGCTGCATCGCGGGCCGCCGCCGAGGCAGGCCAGGCCTGGACGCGTATCGAGGTCGCTCTCGCACTGCAGCTCGGTGGACAGGCGGATGCCCTCGTCGAGGCGGCGCAGGGCTATCAGGAGATCGAGGCGGTCACGGTCCGGGCACTGGGATCCGGGCGATGAGCATCGCCGTCTCGCAGCTGCGGCGGGCGCAGCCAGAAGTGCTCGACGAGGTATCGGCCGGACTCGAGCGGGACCGCCTCGCGTGGATGCGTGTCATCGCGTTCGTGCTCTCCGCTCGGACGGGAGCGGCATGGCGTGGACCGGCCGCCAGTGCGGCAACCGCTCGGGAGGCGCAAGTTGCCAAGCAGATCCGCATCCTGTGCCTGGGCATCGCCGAGACGAGTTCGGGCCTGCGTCACGCCGCGAATCGGCTCGAGGCCGCGCGAGAGATCGTGGCGCGGGCGGATCGGTTGGCGCATGACGCGGGCGGATGGATCGACGCCGACGGCCGACTCATCCTCCCGGCCCGGCAGCCGCTCGCCGACCCGATCGCGCAGACCGTGCAGGCCCGCGAGGACGAGCGGACGCGGTGGGAGGTGACCAGCCTCATCGAGCGCGTGCTCCACGCTGCGAACGCCGTCGATGACGACCTGAGCCGGGTCCTGCACCATGGGCCCGTCACACAAGGCCGCCTCCAAGGGCGGCCACCGGGACCGGCCCTCCCGCCACCGCCCCTGATCCGCATCGATTCGGACGCCCCAGACGCGGACGTCTTCGCAAGTGCGGCCTGGTGGCGGGTGCTCTCGAACGAGGAGCGGCGCACGGTGATCACCACCCATCCGGAGTGGGTCGGCAACCGGGACGGGATCCCAGCCCGCGACCGGCACGAGGCCAATCTCATCCTGCTTGCCCGCGCCGAGGTCGAGGTCGCGTCCGACCCGGAGATCCGTGGGAGCCGGTTGAGAGGGATGTCGATGGCGTTCGCCGGTCCCGGCATGCGGGGCGAGAGCGCGGCGATGGATCGGTACCTCGACCTGCAAGCGGTCCGGGAGGTGCTCGGCCGAGGAGACCCCCCGCGGCGGCTCCTCCTGCTCGACACGTCCGGCGAGATGGTCCGGACCGCCGTCGCGATCGGCGATGTCGACACGGCCGATCATGTGGCCACCTTTGTCGGCGGTTTCACCACCACGCCGCGCGGTGGGTTGCGAGGCCATGACACGACGATGGCGCACGTCCACACCCGTACGGGGCAGATCGCCGCCGAATCCGGGGTGGCGAAGGCGTCGACGGCTGAGGTGGTCTGGATGGGCTACGCGGCGCCGCAGCAGGACGAGGTGCTCGACCTCTGGGGACGCAGCGTGCTCGTCACGCGCACGGCCAGGGCGGCAGCACCGGCCCTGGCACGCTTCGTCAACGGGATCGACGTCTCCCGTGATGTCCCGCCTCACCAGGTCATCGATGCCCACTCCTACGGCAGTGTGGTGGCGGCGCACACCCTGACGCGCAACACCGGTGTCGATGACGTCGTCCTGCTCGGGTCACCCGGGCTCGCAGGCGCGTTCTCCTCGCTGGCGCAGGGCGGGCTCAAGCCCGGGTCGCTCAACGTCGTGGCGGCGCCGGACGACCGGGTCGCTCGCAGCGGCTGGTTCCCCAGCAACCCGGCGCAGATCCCTGGCGCGCTGGTCCTGTCCTCCGACTGGTCCTATGTCCCGGAGTTGCCCCTCGGCACCGGCACCGCCTCCAAGGGGCATAGCAACTACTTCACCTCCGGTTCGACGAGTGTCGAGAACCTCGCCGCGGTCACCCTCGGCCGCAAGGACCTGCTCATCCTCGACGGTGAGCGGCGCAAGGGCGGTGGCCGTGACTGAATACTTGGCAACTTCACCCCCAGGGGTGCGCATCCCCTGCTACGTTCGCCGTTAGCGCCTGCTCGATCCACGCATCGCAGGTAGCCGGGCCACCGGGCCCCTCAGTTCGTGGCCCCCCGACTTTCCCCTGGGTCGGGGGGTCACCCATGTCCGGCCGCGGCGTGCTGGTGGTGGTGGTGGCGTTCTGGTGGGTGGCGGCCACC